>JANOZG010000121.1:0-4432 GCA_031429275.1 Planctomycetota bacterium | reverse complement strand
CGGCACATCCACCTACACATATGACCTCGAAGGCAATCAACTTTCCAAAACCAACATCGTCACTGGAGCCAAAACCGAATACACCTGGAACCACGCCAACCAACTCAGCGCCGTCACCTTCAAAACATCCACAAACGTCGTGACAAAGTCGGTGCAGTATCAGTACGATGCTCTCGGACGCCGCATTGGCAAGAGCGTTGACGACACCGGAGACGGTATCATGGATCGCAGAGAATCATTCGTTTACGACGGAGCCGGCCTGCTCGCCGATTCTGCAGGTTCGATCCACATCGCCGGTCCCAACGGAGCCCTGAACCAAGCCGGCTGGACCGATCAGCTTCTCTTCGTCTTCAAAGACTCCGACGGCGATGGTTCTGCTGCGATGACTCTGGCTACTCGCAACCTGTACGGCCCCGCCGTCGATCAAATTTTCGCCACCGAATCCGCCTCTGGCAATCCGCTCTGGTCCCTCACTGATCACCAAGGCACCCCTCGCGACTGGGCCACCTTCTCATCATCCACCGGCACCACCACCATTGCCCAACACACCCGCTACACCGCCTTCGGAGCCATCGATTCCATCGTTGACGCGACCGGTAATCCAGTCGCCGTTAACGCTGCGCCACTCCCATCATTCACCGGCCAACTCTACGACGCCGACGCCAACCTCATGTACTACCGCGCCCGCTGGTACGACACATCCCTCGGCAAGTTCTTGAATGACGACCCGATGAGCTTCGCTGCTGGGGATGCGAATGTGTCGAGGTATGTGGGCAACAGTGCGGTTCGGACAACGGACCCTACCGGTCTGATTGACCCACCGTTGCAAAATCCTAACTACGTGCCAACAAAATGGTGGTGCGAGATGCCTTACTGGGAAGAGCCGGGTTATGAGGAACCTACGGTCGAAACGCCTCCTGTCGTGACATCAACACCCGCTGAGCCAGGCGGGCTAGGGATGTTATTTACAAGCCCAAATTCCAGAATATTCTGGGCCAACAAACTCGGAACAAAGCCAAAGGTCACAATAGAGGAAACGTACAGGCAGTATATTGGTGCACAAACAGGTTCCCACATGTTGAGTATCGCCGACGGGCAGATATTCGGCGTCGGGGGCGCGGATCCTTGTATCTTGTTGATTATCTACAACCCAAACAAGACAGTGTCAGCATACCACTTTGGGTGTGGCCATGACCCATTGGCGACATTGAACAGAGACGATCATCTATTCTTGTCCGGAGCGCATGTATTAATTGGAGGTGGAAACAATGAACCGAATTCAAATATCACGCTACAAGGGGTTATGGACTATTTGAGAAAACGGCCAGATCTTACTGTGGATGGCATCGTTGACTTGTCGGCGATATTTGTGGATTCGGAGGGGCGATATTACTCAAACAAAAATTCGGTGCGAAAGTGAGAGCTATGCCTGGTACTTACAGCCGTTCACGTAAATGCCTTGCAACTGTTGCCATTGTAGTTGTGGTGGGGAGCATAGCGATCGGAGTGTATGGATGGCATCTGAGAAACAAGACGATAGCGTGGCAGGCGCAGTTTGCACGACTGGACGCTACGATTTGCACTTTGTACCGCAGTCACACAACTGATATGCGAGACAAGATCTGGAACAATGCTATTGATACATTGACCGACGGGCTGAGAAATGTCTGCCTGAACGACAGTGTTAGTATTGAAGAGATGCGAATTCTTGAAGAGCGTATTTGCGAGCGTTTGCGTACAGAACCTGTGACCATCGCTACTGTGAAGGGTATCCGAATGGATATTGTTTCCATAAACGAGGCTGCGGCAGAATATGACAGGAGGCATCGGCGTTATGTAGATGAGGTATACCAGTCCTATGAACAAGGAGAAAAATCGAAGGGGTCAGAGAACGAAAAAAGGTCTCTTTGAATTGAGACCCTTTATTGCTTCCTCACCTACACCTGGAACGCCGCCAACCAACTGACCTCCATGTACTCGGTCCGCGACGGCCTGACCAGTTACAGCTACGACGCCACCAGCCAACTCACCGCCGCCGACCACACCGGCCAAACCGACGAAACATTTTCATACGACGCCAACGGCAACCGAGTTACCTCTGTAGGATGGGCTTCCACCCCGTCCAGTTACACTATCGGCACCCACAATCGCATCCTCTCCGACGGCACATCCACCTACACATATGACCTCGAAGGCAATCAACTTTCCAAAACCAACATCGCCACCGGAGCCAAAACCGAATACATCTGGAACCACGCCAACCAGTTAACCGCCGTCACGTTCAAAACATCCACAAACGTCGTGACAAAGTCGGTGCAGTATCAGTACGATGCACTCGGAAGACGCATTGGCAAGAGTGTCGATGACAATGGAGACGGCACAATGGACCGCAGAGAATCATTCGTTTACGACGGAGCCGGACTCCTCGCCGACTCCAAAGGTTCCATCCACATCGCCGGTCCCAACGGAGCACTGAACCAAGCGGGGTGGACCGATCAAATGATCCTGTCCTTCACCGACCCCGACGCCGCTGGTTCCGCACCCTCGACGCTCACCACCCGCAACCTCTATGGCCCCGCCGTCGATCAAATCTTCGCCACCGAATCCGCCTCTGGCAATCCGCTCTGGTCCCTCACCGACCACCAAGGCACCCCTCGCGACTGGGCCACCTTCTCATCATCCACCGGCACCACCACCATCGCCCAACACACCCGCTACACCGCCTTCGGAGCGATCGACTCCATCACCGACGCTACCGGCAATAAATTCGCCGCCAGCACTTCGCCACTCCCATCGTTCACCGGCCAACTTTACGACGCTGATGCGGCACTCATGTACTACCGAGCGCGCTGGTACGATCCATCGCTCGGTAAATTCCTCAACGATGATCCCATGGGCTTCAATGCGGGTGTGTAAATGTGTATAGATTAGTGGGGAATCAAGCAGTGACGCTCAGTGACGCCACTGGGCCTCAGAAGCAACACGGTCATCATGCAATGCCCAATCGTCCGATCCCTCAGTGTCATTGGGCGCTTCAAAACCAGCCACTCATGGGCGCTTCAAAACCAGCAGAGGTGTGAATGTTCAGTACGTGGTTTGACGCTGGTTTTTGCGACTCGTGAATTTACTGCGAGCCAGTGTTTTGATTGAGTATTGAATGCTCTCTGAGGTATTTATCGGCACTCGGACCCGGTGGGCGCTTGTGGCTGGTTTTGATTTTCTGCTTGATTTCTCCGAATTCCTGCGCAGCCATATCACACCCAAAGAAACAGCGCCGGACATGTCCCCCGGCGCTGCCGTGAAATGCATCACCACTGCGTCACGTTTGCATCACGATTCTTCTTCCTCAGAGGCGATTGAATTCGAAGTATCGGCCTTCTTTCTGGGCTTACGATCGGCGGCATTGCCAGCGTCATGCGCCCGGCCACCGTTCTTCAGACGGAAGCTGCGGCCCGTCATCTCCACGACCTCAGCGGCCTGCAGGAAGCGATCCAGAATTGCTGTTGCTGCCGGCACGTCGCCGATGAGTTTGCCCCAATCCTCCAGCGGTCTGTTCGATGTCATCAGAGTACTCTTTAATTCATGCCGACGCATGATGATTTCGAAGAGATACTCGCCTGATCGCTTCGGCAAATGCTTCATGCCCATGTCATCCAGAATCAGCAGGTCAGGCTTTAGATAACGAGCCATCGCCTTCTCATGACCGTCGAAAGCTTCATCGTGCAGAAGATCTCGCACGGCGTCGAAGATGCTGCGATAAAAGACGGTGACTCCCGCTCGAATCAGTTGTCGCCCGATCGCCTGCGCCAAATGGCTTTTTCCCACGCCGGGAGGTCCGACTAAAAGCACGTCGCGGTGCTGTCGCACGAACTCGCCAGACGCGAGATCGAAGAACAGCTTGCGGCGGATCGTGCGATTGAAATCCCAGTCAAATTCATCGAGTGTTTTCTGATCCCGGAAGCAGGCCAGGCGAGTCCGCCGTTCGACTTGCCGATCATCACGCACGGACATCTCATCCTGTAAAATCAGTTCCAGAAATTCGGCATGAGTCAGGCGGTTGGAAGTCGCCTCCTGCAGGCGCACTTCCAGACTGTTCATCAGCCCGGATAAACGCAGTTCCTTCAGCATGTTTAACAGCGTACTTTTCATCAATGACGATCCTTTCTGAACTGGGACAGGGATTCGAGCGAGTAGTCGCTCAGGGGACGAATCACGGGATGCTCTTCGAGAAAGTCGAACTGCTCCTGCTGTTTGATTTCACTTGTGGATTTGAGCAGCGTACGAATTGATTTCAGTCGCAACGCTCCGTACGTCATTGCGGTTTCGCATGCCTTATTGAGTGCAGTCGCGTCATGCTTTGACGCCAGCGCCTTCAGGCCCTGCAGCACGCGGATGCCTTCGACGCCGCGCGCCTGCAACATCGCTTCCGACC
>JANOZG010000120.1:0-13639 GCA_031429275.1 Planctomycetota bacterium | reverse complement strand
CGCCAGATCAGCGTCGGGCTGGGTGACTGTGAGGACTCGATTGTGCATGTCGTAGGTCGACAGCGTCTGTCGTCCAAGCTGATCGGTCGTTGACAGCAGGTTGCCCATGATGTCGTAGCGCAACGTCGCCTGCGGAGCGGGCAGCGGGCCTTGCGGGCCGTCCGGATCAGGCGACGTTGTTGTGACAGCTCGCCCCGCCAGATCGTATGTCGTGGTTGAGATGCATCCTAAAGGATCGATCGTGGCGACCAGATTGCCTGCGGCATCGTAGCGGAATCGCGTGATGGGTTTCGCATCTGTGGCAAGTATTTCCCGATCGATTTCTGTAACCTTGCGATTCAATCGATCATATTCGAACGATGTCACGCGGCCTGCAGCGTCTCTGACTGTCAACACGTTGCCGACAAGGTCGTAGGTTTGAGACGTGAGTGTCTGGGCAGCAATCTGAGCAGCATTCGGTGTGGTCGTATCTGCGATGCGTTCGCCGCGAACGATGGTATTCACCGATCGATTGATGGCATCAAACGTCGTGACAGATTCCGTCCAGACTTCGACGTTGCTGGAACTTCGACTGACAAGTACCTGTGTTTTGTAGAGATTTCCAGCGGCATCATAGGCGAACACTGATTCAGGACGCGTGACACCGGATGCGGGAACGGGCTGCAACTGACGAACCAGCCGATTTAGCCTGTCGTATTCGTTTTCTGTGACACCACCACGCGGATCAACAACTCTTTTGACGTTACCGAATTGATCGTAGGTTGTGGATGTTGTCGGTCGGCCAAGGCTGTTGGCTGCAGGTTGGAACACCTTGACGACACGATTCCAGTTGTCGTAGTTATAGTCCGTAACACTTCCGCGAGCATCAATGGACTGCTTCGTGTTGCCGGCAAGGTCGAAAAGTGTGGAAGTCGTCAGCCAGCCAGTGGTGTTTTGCACAGCCACCAATTTTGCTCGGTTGAGCGCGTCGTATTCGAACCGCGTAACGTCGCCACTTGCGTCCGTTTTACGGGACACATTGCCGTTGATGTCGTACGCAACAGTGGTTGTCGGCGCGATTTCGAAATCGTCTTTGTACGGATCTATGCCAGTCGTACGAATTGGGCGGTTCAGATCGTCGTATGCCATGCTTGTCTGACGACCGAGTTGATCTGTCACGCGAATCACGTTGCCGACAGCATCAAACTGCAACGTGCTGGTCGGTGACATCGTGCCCGACCACGCTCCGTCCATCGGATTTGGCGAAACCGTTCTGAATGTTCGGCCCAAAGCATCATGCTGATAAACTGTCGCTCTGCCCATGGCGTCGGTCGAACGAACCACGTCTCCGAAAACATCATAGGTCGTCAGCGACGTCGGACGTGCCGTGCCAGCGCCCCAGGCCACCGCAGGCAATTCTGTTTTAATGACATGGTTCCACGCATCATACGTGTAATTCGTCGTTTTATTCCGAGCGTCCGTTGACGTGAGAAGATTTCCGGCGGCATCAAATGTCCATTGCAAGACAGATGCTGCAACACCGGAACTCGGAGCTGGCAACGTCGTTTTCGTCTTCAAATTCTGCGAGTTGTATTCATGGACGGTCAACCGATCATCCGCCGTCGAATTCAGATCGCCTTTGTCCAGAACCGACAGCAAGTTGCCAAATGCGTCGTACGAAAACTCCGTGACGGAAGCTGTCAATGGATTGGTCGTGCCCGTGCCGTCCGGATCCGGCAGAGTTGTTGAAAGAACCTGCCCAAACATGTCGCTCTTTGTGATTATGACTCGCCCGAGCGGATCGGTGGACGTCGCAACGTGACCAAGCGCATCGTAGGTTGATGACCATGTTGGACGTGCATCGGCAGCGATGGAATTTGCGGCTGTACTCAATACATTTACTTCCGGTGCAGTCTTCAGAATCATGCGATTCAACAAATCGTACTGAAAATTCGTGGTGTTGCCTGCCGGATCAGTCGCCGCAATCACATTGCCTGCCGCATCATATTCAGTCTTTGTTACCGACATGACGGTCGTTGCCACAACCGTGAGCGAATCTGAAGAAGCAACGACACTCACCGCTGGCAGTACCTGCTTCACCACTCGATTCATGCTGTCCAGAACGCTGAGCGTACTTCGTCGAGACGCATCAATCGTTTCAACCACATTGCCAGCCGGGTCGTAGGTGACACGAGTTGCAAACCCCATTGCGTTTTGAGTCACAATCGGGCGTCCCAGAGCATCAAACGCTGTCTTGGTGATTCGTGCAGGTTCACTGTTCGCGGGAGCGATTGGTTCGCCAAAAGCGTTGGTGTTTGTGGTCGTATTCAGAACGACAGCACCTGCATTCAGCGAATACGGCGTTTCCTGAACTTCCACCACGCGGCCCATGCTGTCACGCCGCATCACCCGCGCCAAACCTTTGACGTCTGTACCATTTGCAAACGGCATCGCTTCGTATTGCCGACTGCCGGAGAGATCATAGCCAAAGCGTGTCACTGCACCTCGGACATCCGTCGTCGATGCCAGCAACGTACCCAATGAATAAGTCTGCGAGGTTGAGTTCAGGGCAGCATCGGTAGACGATACAGGCTTGTCACGGAAGTCAAACGCTGTTGTCGTGATACGCTTGCGTGTCGCATCAATGGTGTCAGTTTCCGCTTGCGTGACCGTGCTGTCGGTCAATGATGCAATCATGGCTTCTGTCATCAGCGACGAGTCAATCCGCAGGTCAATACTGTCGGTGCGTACCTGATTTCCGTTCCCATCATAGAAGACGTGATCCACACGAACCTTCGTCTTGACGACGACACTATTGACTGTGGCTTTGGTCTCATAGAGCACCTGAATCGGCTGGTGTTTCCTGTTATACGTCGTCGTGACAACTCCCATTTCACTTTCAGCGGTACTTTGATTTCCAAAGGAGTCGTAGCCGATGCTGGTTTCATTGCCTGCAGGATCAATTGTCTTCGTTAGTCTGCCAGCCGTGTCATATTCATAGCGTGTAACCGAACCTCGTTCGTCAGTTTCACAGATCAAATCACCCTGCGAGTTATGCAGCAGCGAGCGAGTTGTTCCATTCGCGAAAATGGTCTGCGACAAACGGTTCAATACGTCATAGACAAACCTTGTCTTGTTACCGTTCGCATCGGATTGTGATGCCACCGTGCCGTTGACGTTATACTCGACTTCCGTAAACGTGCCGTCGGGTCGAATCTCCCGCACTGCGCGGCCTGACTTGTCGTATTCATACCGGTAAATTGTCCCATCCGGATTAACACGTTTTTCAATCAGTCCATTTCGTCCGTAAATGTACTCCGTCAGCAGCGTCGCGTTCTGGATGTACGGATCAGGGGCCAGACTCCGGACCAATCGTCCTAACTGGTCATAAGTAAAATCTGTGGTCTTTTGCAATATGTTGTTGCGGTCATAATCCTTGACATAGTCACCGTTACCAGTGTTATCGCGGACCGACTGATCTGAACTCCGCCACGTGAGGACATTGTTAATCAACTCTTTGTGATCAACAATTTTCGGATTTCCAAAGACATCGTATCCGAGCCTGTCAAACTGAGTAGAATGACCTTTCGGCGACGTGATCTCGGCAATAAGCCCCTTACCCGTCGTGGTTGCGGACGTTGAGTACCGATAATAAGTATCATTATTCAATGCATCTCTTGATTTCTGCAGACCACCAATGACATTCCCCGGTGCATTGTCTGTGAAGTACGTATTCGTCATGACCGGGACGAGCGTACCACCCGCAGTCCGTTCAACGATTGTCGAGATCTGGTTGTAAATCGGATGGTATGTCATGATCTGAGAAATCCCGGCAGCATCCGTATGCAGCGTGGTGTTTCCCCTGGCGTCGTATTCCCATCGCTCTGAACGACCACCCGTCGATGTCGTTTTCGCGACCTGCCTGACATTGGGAGCCATGTCGTACAGGAGCCGCTCGCCGCTTTGTGAGATGGTCGCAACGAGATCGCCAAAATCAGAGAATCGGCTCGTCGAAACATGCCCAGACAAGTCAACTATCGAAGTGGTGCCATAGAATTCATTGTAAATGAAATGCGACACTCCCCCAGTTGCGTCTGTCATGCTGCGAAGGCGACCGTTGCCGTAGTACTTGAATGATAACGCAAATTCTGTCCCTGGATCAGATACGCCACCGGCATATGCGGATGCAGTTTTCAACAAAAATGTAAGTCGATCCCCTCGCTTCGGTGCCGCAGAGGTGCCAATCCTTTCGTACCACGTGTAGTGGAATCGCGACTTTGTAGAAACGAGCTGCAAACCTGCTCCGGATCCGGAGGACTCCGAAACATTGACGTCGCTAAGATTGTTCCCGGTGTCGTAGGTATAATCCCATATCCGTCTGCCCGAAATCCCAATGTCCGGTGTTGTGCCGACAGGTGCAGCGGGAATCTCTATCCGGCTGATCAAGGCATTCGCATAGGTAAACTTCGCGAGGATTCGTGTCTCATTCGCAGCATCAACAATCTGAGTGATCCTTGTCGGCACCGCTGAGTCACGTTGAACCAGCATCTTATTGCCAAATCGGTCAGCAATTGAGATAAGCAATGCTTTAGTCTCGCCAGTCTGTCGCTGGGCAATGGTATTGAAATCCTGAAATCTGTATACCGAGCCATCGGCAAGCGTGATTTCATAGAAATCACCCAGCGTCGCCGGTGAACCAGAACCAGTGTCAAATCGCCGAATTGTCACTCCTGGCGCATTGAAAGGATTGTCATAGTCTGCGCTAGAACCAGTTACCGCCCCGTTAGCAGAAAATATAGCTGTGGAACCATCATCTTTCTTCCATGCGATCGAAGAAGCTTCACCCAGTCTCCCACTCTTGATGACTATCGGAGTCGTGGAGTCAAAACGATAGTTTGTTTGTTGTAAGAATGCCTGGTTCGCAGTCACTGTTGCAATATCGAGCCTCTGCGACAAAACGCTCGACCAACCATTTCCAAAGTCACTCGCGTCAGCGGGATTGACAATGCTGTACTCTGAATCAACGTTGCTTCTCTGTGATGTCCATGTTCGAGTAAATGGAATCGACAAACCGGGAATCGACAAGGTGAAATCCACGTCCGATTTCCGAAGAATACCCTGATAACCGTCCGGGGCAGCAGCTGACGGTTGAAGTGACACCGAACGGGACAACAACAAGTCTCCGGAATCCGCTGCGCCGCCATGGAGCAGTTCGATTGCGCCGTTTGAGTTGAACGACATCATCAGCGATTCGATCAACGGTACTGCGAGCGGTGTTGCATTCGCAGTGGTGCTTGTTCGATACCTCTCGTGTAGCCATACAACACCTGACCAATTGCCACTTTTCTCGATCGATGTGGAAATCGTGACTATTCCACCCTCATCCAGTTGCTTATTGATCAACTCGAATGTGTCCGTGCGCGCGACAATGTCTGCTCCGAGAATCAACTGCAGCGTTTGACTGCCAAGGTTTGCACCCCATTCATCAATATAATAACTACCAGCGGTCGGTGTCGTTACTTTTTTGAGCCTCAAAACAGAGCGCCCATTCAGTCTCGCCGCCGCCAAAATCGTCAATGCGGAGGTTGCAGGAGCATCAGTAAGTTCTGACAGCAATTCATGTTCGCGTGCAGATAATTCAGCAGCTGTAAGCAGTGCGCGAGATTGCTGAACGGAATCCGATTGGATTGTTGCGGCACCATTCCGAGGTACGTAAAGCAAATCTCCAACAGGAAAGTCAACGGTCAATTCCTGCGAGCGTACGAAGTAGACTGAATCTGGCTGCACGACAACGGACTTTCCGGACACCATTCCGGCACTGACTGAGGGGCGTACGACAATTGAATGTGTCAAACGCGCAATGTCCTCCACGGTCTGCTCACTAAGCATCATGAAACGTGAGGCTGCGTACGACAACGACTTTTTGAGAACTTCACTTGAATTGTAGCCTGACGCTGTATAGTCATTTCCGTACTGACCATTATCCAGGACGGGAACCTGGTCATACGCCTCCGCAAGTTCGTCACTGCGGTTTGCGACATCTTTTGCCGAATACTGACCTGCCTGCAAAACGAGACTTGAAAAATAGCCAGGTCGAGGCGTAAGAATTTGTGATTCTGGAACACTGTTTGGAGTGACCCGGAAATCCATTTTGAGGCGGAGCGTGCCTGGAATGTTTGTTGCAGTTACGCCAAAAGTTCCGTATGGAACTCCGTCGATCTGCAGCTCCGCCTTGCGGTCAGAGGTGGTGAAGATTGAAATGTCTTTGAGGGCCAGGTCAGCTACTCGAGTCGGTATAATTGCGCTGGCACCTGGAAGTCCTGTGAAGCGAGAAGTGACGGTGCCGTCTCCAGCAATGAAACTGAGCGCTACAGTTTGGTAGTCTTTGTCGCGCCAAGTCGCCGACGGGGACGATCCAGATGCTGTTGAGGCCACGAGGGAAACTGGAATCGTCTGCTGGGTGTCGTGCAGGATTGTTCGCACCTGACCGATTCCATTGACGCTGGTTTGCACGGCGGAGTTGGTACTCTGAAGCTTCTGACTGATAATCCAGTCCAGTGGACTTGATGTTCTTGAATTCGCGCCTGTGAATTGAATATTGTCGATGTAATGCTGGCCAGCCCCCGCCGTGTAGACCCCAAACTGTCCGCTTATTGAGTCGGAGGCGCCCATCGTTGCGAGATCGGCTACAAGTTTCACTTTCCTGACTGTTCCACTTGCCTCTCTCCATTGAACGAATGCTATCACTTGTGGTCCAATTGAAAGTTGTACATTGCACGGTACAAATCCGGTCAACGCTGCCAGCGAAAATGCAGGTGCATCGGTGACATTTTGATCTTTCGTTTTCGCGCTGTAACCAAACGGCAGAGGTTGTACTGTCGAATTCGCAATATGGAAAATCTGGTCTCCTCTTCGGAAATAGAGCAGGGGATCGACAGACAGACTCCCTGACCACGTCACACCGACTTCATATGCAGCTGTTGATCGAGCAAAAACTTTGAGATTCTGAGCAGTAACACCATTAGCGGTTTGAGCGTAGAAGTTAGCCGAAATCGTCCCGTTAGTCGCTGCATCGTCAACAAAAACTTGGGTTGGATTCGAATGGCTGGTCAGAATTTTATAGTCAGCGATACCACCAGGTTTCGGCCATAATGGGTCGGTCACAACGACAGCACTTCCGGAACCAATCGTTAACTGGGGCGGAATGAACGCAGAATCCTGATCCGTCACTGATCCACCTCCATCGAAGTCGGCGGAAAACGACAGCGGAACCGGACCAAGATAATTATTCAGATCAGAGGATGTGAATGGCGCAAGTGCAGTTTCCGGTGCCTGAGCCAATGATGCCTTCAGTGACGGATTCAGGTCAATCCAGCCTAGTCCCGTGGCCGTCGGCAGCCAGGCTTGAAGCCATGCGTGATCAATCCTTACTCCTGTGGTTACAGCAACGGGATTCAACCCGGCCTGCGAGAAATAGTCCATTGGAATCGTCGTCGTTGTCAGCCAGCTCTTAACCTGAGCGGCACTTAACGTCATCGTGCCAGTTGCGTACTTAATACCTGTGAACGGTGCGTGCTGCACTGGCGTTGTGACAGGAACACCGGTGGAAATCAAAGCTCCCAGCAGATTCGTCTGGTCCCAGGCGTTTCCAGATTTTGTCGATAGTGTTGGAGCAGCGCCCTTCTTGATGCCCCGATAGCCTTCATACTCGATGGTGTTGTGAACCTGGTTGAACGCTTCATACACAGATCGCGTACGGTAGTTGTGGTCTGCAACAATGTGACCACTGGGATTTTGTAGTTGAATCACCCAAGGAGTCGTGGAATTCACTTCCCAAACCGTTGGAGTGCCAAAACCGGCCGGGCTGGCCAGAGCTACTTTCGTTTTTCCACTCGCATCGCAGCCCACGAGATCCGGACGGTTATCGCCATTCATGTCCACAAGGGTTGTGTTGTCTGGCATTCCGGTGACAGCAGGCCATGTCACTGCTCCGACTACTCCCACTACTTCCACGGAATCCTCAAAGGAGCCTTCACGTGAAAACACAGTCCGCAGCGTGGATCCTACCCAGGCAACGACATCCTCTTTGCCATCTGCATCAACGTCGGCAACAAATGATGTAGCGTTGACGTCCGCCTGCAATAGAAATGCGGGCGCTGCCCAGGTCTGAGAAAGAAACGATGTACCTGTAGAGATATTGGCAACCCACTCACCTGTATAATTGTTCTTGGCAACAAGGTCTTTGCGACCATCGCCGTTGACATCGACCGCCCATTGCCTTGTGTAATTATGATTGGAATTAGTGCCGGAACTGAAGTTAAACCCCGACGTCCACACAGTCTGCTCAAACGAAGTCCCCGTTGATGTTGCTACGTACCATTGTTGCCGCACAGAATTGTAGGCAGCAATATCATCGCGGTGGTCGCCGTTGAAATCCGCTACCAGATAATTGTGCCATACAGAATTACTGGCTAGCGGCGCAGCGGAAGTAGAAATCCCAAACCCTTCAGACCACTGCGATACGCGACCATTCACGCTTGTTCTGACAAATACCGTGAACTCGCCCGATGCAAGACTCGTGAGAGACTGTGACAGGGCCGCACTATCATTCTCGGCCCGCGTTTGCGAGTAGGTCGCAATTACGCTGGAAGCACTGGTGGCGGTTCCATTACGCACGATCTGCAGCTCATAGGTTCGCACAGCACTGGAGTTGGGTGACGATATGGGGTTCCATGTCAGCGTTTTTGTCGTGGAATTCCAGTTGAAGTCTGGAAGGTCTGGATCCAACAAACCTGTGACCGGCGTCACGATTTTGTCAAACTTGCCCAAAGTGGATGATCGCATGACCGACCAAGCGCCGGAACTCATATCTGGCTGAACAAGATCGTCGCGACCATCGCCGTTAAAATCTCCAACGAGAACGGGGGCCGTCGATTGGCTGGAAACGAAATCCGTAAACCCATTCGTTCCGTTTGAATTCCATGGACTCGATGCGAGCGTAGTGGAGTTGTTGATGGAGACAGTCAATTGGCCCACTTCACTACTGGCCGTATTTCGCTGCACCAGATCCTGAAGCCCGTCACCATTAAAGTCGCCTCGAAACGGTCCCGTGCCGTTCAGTATGGCAGCTGATTGAACTGCACCATCCGCCTTAAGGATATTTGTTCGGCTGCCGTCGAAATAAAACACCGGTCCAGTCACCCAGCCCGGCGCTGCGGTTGGTGAAGTTCTTGGTCCAACATCAATTCGATACAAGCCTGGAGCAAGTCCACCACTTAGCGCATAAGAATTCCTTGTTGTGGCGCTGGAGGTTACGAAATACTGCTCGCGCAGAACTTCAATTTGAGGTTGTTCAATGCGAACGACACGTATGTCCGCAAGCCCGGACTGGACGCTGCTCCACTGGACAACTGGTGCCTGAGAATCCTCTGATAGTCGTATTTGAAGCGTGTCGGGAATGGTAACTGACGGCGCAGCTTGTACCGCAAACGGTATCGCGGGTGACCAGTTGCCAAACAACGCTCCCGCAGAGTTTCTTGCCTTATACCAAAACAAATATGAACCCGGTTCAAGAACTGATAATTGGTGAACGTAGCGGTTTTCTTCAACGGTCACAATTGGGAAGTATGTTGCTGTTTCCTGGGCAGGTGTCGATAGATCCTGCTTTGATACCCAAATATCATAACCTGCTGCACCCGATATTGTGGGCCAGGTAAATTGTGGCGGAAGACTGCCGCCTGTGATCAAATTCTGACCAACATTAACATTGCCGAAACCACTGGGTGATGCAACGAATTGAGTCAATTCCGACCATGTGCCATTCGAGCCGTCTGAGAACACGGGCCTGACCCATGATTTGTAAGTCGCGCCGTCATTGAAACGGCTGTCGAGCGCAAAAGTCGTGTCCTGACGGAACTCGCGAACCAGTTGTAACTGGGCCAAAAATCCTCCGGCAGCAACTCGATCGATCCAGACATCGTAACGTGCAGCACCGTTGACCTGCGGCCAGGTCAATTGAGAACCGTTAGCTCCCTGAGTAAAGACTGGGGTGCCTGCTTTGTAGGTGTCGGCATTAACCGTGAAATTGCCGGTTGTCACGGTCTGATATGATGCAGAGGACGCATTCAGGCTGTCAAACGCCTTGACGGTGACATTGTAAGTTCCGGCTGGCAGGAGTGGAGGAGAAAAAATCGTGCCCTTGATTCGCTGTCGCGAAACAGCGGTTCCGTTTATGGCGGCAGTTGACTGAAGCGAAACTTCGTACGAATCAGCCCACCCAACAGGATTCCACACGATCGGCGTAACGCCGTTGGTTTGTGTTCCAGCTGGACTCGCAGTGACCTGCGGCTGGTACGTGAGATAGTAGATCGTGAACGAAAAGGCAGAACTCCAAGGCAAAGGTTGATCATTCGCATCAACCCCGCGCACTCGAGCGATATATTCTCTGGGGGAAAGAAACCCACCTCGATACACTGTTCCAGCAACCGATGCCGTCACAGTTGAGGTTCCAGTGACTTCAACGTCATAGCGGACTGCTGTTGGCACCGAACTCCAGGACAATGCTCCACCATTGCCCATTGTGCCGGGAGTACTTGTCACGGTAGGCGTTAGCGAATCACTGCCAACGACTGAAAAGTCCATCGGCGGTGACCAATCACCGGCAACGGGATTTTGGATGCTCAGATCACGTACATAAACTCGGTAGTCACCTGGAACCAAATTCCCTTCGTAAACGCCACCCTGAACGGAACGTGGAGCCAGGTCTGCGATCTCCGGATACAAGGCTGTGGCAGTATTCTTCTTCCCGATAAAGACGTAATAGGAATTCACACCCGGCAGTACGGTCCAAGTTAACGACACCGCCGAGCTGACGACCGGAGCATTTGGCGTATTCCCACCCATCAGTTTTCTGCCAGAAACTTGCAGCATTTGAGGCGCGAGTTGCGTGACGGCAAATGGGTTCGTCGTTGCGGCGGAAATGCTGGCATCGCTGCCACGAGCAACAAGTGAAACCGAATACGTACCTGCTGGCAGCGGCTCGTTAATTGTGTACGTGTACGTTTCCGTTGAGCCTGGTGCGAAAACTGCAGGCAACGCCGTTTCAATCAGGACGGTCTCTGGACCACCGGAAACAAGATCAGTTCGATTGATCGTGACATCGAAACTCACTGCCGGGCTTGTCGATGGCTGCACCCACTGGACTGTGATCGGTGCGGTTGTGGAATTCACCGTCAATGAGATCGGTTGAGCGACGAGTAATTGCCGTTGTTCAAGCGACTCGCACGTCTGCGATGTTTCGTCCTGACGTCGCAAGCGGCGGCGATGTCGACTCTTTGCTGGATCCTTTCCAAACCACAAAATACTTCGTAGACCAGCAAGGAACTCGCGCGAAGTCTGAGCCATGGGATGCTTCTCGTCAAAGATGATGAATTGCGTGCAAGTCCATTGCCACATTCAAATCATCCAGCGATCCCAGCTCGATGCGGGCGGGAAAATTAACTGTCGTGCGGGAACTTACAATGATGCAAGTAAAGAGAATTCCAGAAACTTAATGAATATTCTGAAATCGACCCAAGCGTATGGGGACATGTCCCCGTACGCAACGTCGGTTACCGGGCCCTTCAGCAAGAAATTTGGATTGCATGATGTTGAGCATTCCAAACTTCCAATCTGTTGACTGTTGCTCGCGTAGTGCTGAATCGCTGAAGCTGAATTGAAACAACTACGATCGAGCTGGTATTCTCGGATTTTTTGAATTGCTCAAAAACGTCCATGATTCTGCCGCTCGCGATAAAGTCAGTTGCTCGTGCCTGTTCACGTCTGTTAGACTAAGGGTCCCCTGCGACACTTTCCGCCATAGATCTCTCCTCAAGGACTGATCGTGCCTCGCCCTCCTGCCTCAATTCTATTTTTCATCTGGCTGATCACCTTTGGCGTTTGCGCCGAATTCGTTCAGGCCGGGACACTGAAGGTCAGCCCGTCGGAAGTGACTCTGCAGCGGCCGGAAGCCACACAGCAGATCGTCGTTTATGACGCCGACTCTGAGGGACGTTCGCTCGACATCACACGCAAGGTGACAGTTCAGATCGATCCGCCCGGCATTGCGGTGATCGATGAACGCGGCCTGATCAGCCCGGTGGCGAATGGCGCGGGATCGATCATCATTCAGTCCGCCGGTGATCGCACCACGATTCCCCTCACCGTCCGCCAACTGGACAATCCGGTGCCGATTTCCTTTCGTCGTGAGATCATTCCGATCCTCACAAAAGCCGGCTGCAATTCGGGCGGCTGTCATGGCAAGGCCGAAGGTCAGAACGGATTCAAGCTCAGCATCTTCGGTTACGACGCACAAGCGGACTTTGAGTCGCTGGTGCTCGAAGGTCGCGGGCGGCGCATCTCAGTGGCATCCCCCTCCAGCAGCCTGCTGTTTCTGAAAGCGTCAGCACGAACACCGCACGGCGGTGGTCAGCGAATCGAACCTGGCAGTTACCGAGATCGCCGACTACTGCGGTGGATTGCCGAAGGCGCTCGATTCGATGCGGTTGACGATCCCGCATCGGAAATCGTCGGTATTGAAATCGAACCGCAACAGCAGATCCTGCTTGCTGGGGAGACACAGCAGATTCAGGTCAGCACGATCGATGCTTCGGGAAATCGTCGCTGCGTCACCAATGAAACTGAATTCGTCTCCAACGCCGCGTCCATCGCGGATGTGGATTCCCGAGGTCTGATTCAGGCCAGTGAGATTCCCGGTGAGGCCGCCATCCTAGTACGGCATCTCGGCCATGTCGCGACCTGCCGCATTACGCTGCCCCGACCCGGCGTGAAGTTTGCCCGCCCGCCGGAAAACAACTTCATTGATGCACTGGCCTGGAACAAACTCGAACGCCTTGGTATCGAGCCCAGCCCGCTGTCAGACGACGCTGAGTTTCTACGCCGCGCGTCGCTGGATACCATCGGGACACTGCCAACCGCAGATGAGGTCCGACAATTCCTGAATGATACGTCGCCAGACAAACGATCGCGCCTGGTCGATCGCCTGCTGGAGCGCGACGAATACGTCGATTACTGGACCATGAACTGGTTGAACATTCTGCGGGCGGATCAGCTGACCATTTCTCCGCAGGGCGCGGTGGCCATGCAGCGCTGGCTTCGGAATGGCTTCGCACAGAATCGCCCGTTTGACGAATTCGCCACCGATTTGCTGACCGTGCAGGGCAATACGTCGGCGGAGGGTCCGGGTTCCTTCTACAAGATTCTGAACAAACCGGACGAGGCCGCTCGATCCATCAGCCAACTGCTGCTGGGTGTGCGTATTGAGTGTGCTCAGTGTCATCATCATCCTTCAGAACGCTGGAGCCAGGCAGACTATGTGGGTTTGGCGGGATTCTTTACCGGGCTGACGCTGAAAAAACTTCCCAACGGCGAACAGGCCGTGATCTCGTTTGGTGGCAACGATCTGCCGCACCCGCGTGGCGGTGAGACTGTGGCGACGCGCGCTCTGGGAGCCGCTCCGGCCGATTTTTCCCGCGTGTCGGATCGTCGCCGAGTCCTGGCCGAATGGCTCACGGCAGATCAGAATCAATTCTTTGCCAAGGCGATCGCCAATCGACTGTGGGCGCACTATTTCGGACGCGGTCTCATCGAGCCGATCGACGAT
>JANOZG010000119.1:0-6858 GCA_031429275.1 Planctomycetota bacterium | reverse complement strand
TCGATATCGACATACCGATGCGAAACATTGCATGAGATGCTGCCGTATGACTACAATCCCTCATCCCGATGTCTGGGATCTGGAGCGTGGCGATGGAATTCGATCGACATTCTGACCCAAGATTTGACGGATGGCGTCTTTGCCGCGGTCCGGCGAACTGGTTCACATTTCTGTGCCCGGACTGCATCGAAGTACGTCAGACTCAAACGGTCATCGAACTACGTATGAAGGATGAGCCGTCAGAGACACAGCTCGGTCGTTCGAAAACGACGACGCCCCAGTCGATTGGTTCTGAACAGCCGCACGTCCTATCGATCGTGACGTGGTGGGATGATACGAATCATGACGCTCAACGCAGAAACTCACCGGACTTGTCGGTACTATTCCCGCAGGTGCTTTCACTGCAACCGGAAAGTCGGTTAGACATTCCGGCGGTGAATGAATCATGGTCCGGAACATCGCGGCGTCTGAAATCAGACTGCTGGCTCGCAAGAATCTTTGGCCGCAGATCTTCGTTCGAATGGCGACTCTGGACCGTCCGACATGAGAAGCTCATGATTGTCGCGACGGTACAGTCTCCTGATCGTCGTCCGCTCAATGCGGAGTTTCTTGGGTTCTGCGAAATGATCCTTTCGACGCTGGAACTCGCCGACCAGCCTGCGTGGCCGCCAGACGTGTTCCTGAAACAAGTGATCGACGTGGCACGACATCACTTTCCGCTGTTGCATACGTCAGCATCCCGAGGATTCTCAGTTCGGCTCGGACAATCGGAAATCAGTCTGTCTAACTTCTACCGAATGTATCTGCAGCAACCGGAAAACTTCCGTCGTATTGTTGTACCGGGACTGACCACCGTTGTTCGCTTGCAGGAGCTTGGCCCCGATCAATTGGCACCGTCGCTGGAACAGGTGAAGGAACGAATTCTGCCAATCCTCGCCGCGGAAGATGATCCCCGGTCTGATGAGCGTGTTCAAATGCCATGGGTTGGCGGACTCAATGTCGGTTATGTCGTGGATGAAGACGACTCTTATCGCTACGTGCACCAACGCATGATTGAAGCATGGGATTTGTCGCCTGACGATCTGCATGATTTGGCATTGAGCAATCTTCGACGTTACTCAGCGACACATCCGCTGGAAGTTACGATGGTTGGCGACGACGATGATCCGCGACTCTTAATGCCCGTCAAGCCAGATGCTTACAACTGTTCTCGTGTGCTGGATCCGGATTTTCATCTTCAGCTGCGAGAGTTGTTCGGGCCGGAATTAATCATCGGCGTTCCGAATCGAGACTTCTTTGTGGCAGCAAAACTAAAAGACCCGGATTTGATTGCGCAGATCCGACAGCGAGTCAACGAAGACTTCGCCACGATGCATCATCCTCTCACGAAACGGCTGCTTGTCATCTCCGCCGATGGCGTCAGTGAATACTGTGGCCCGTAGCGAAGTCAGCAACGCGTTGAAAATCGCATTTATCGGAGGTGGATCTGGCGGACACTTGTTTCCTGCAATTGCCATCGCGCGGGAATTTTTAAACGCAAATGCAGATTGCCGTTTTCTGTTTTTAACGAGTGATCGACAGGTCGATCAGCAGGTTTTGGACAATTCCGGGTTGCCCGATGCGGTAACTCAGATCGCACCATACGCATCAATGTCGTCGCGGCCCGGGGCCTTGCGTGCTTTGCTGCGGCTTCGTTCGCTGTGGTTGTCTCTGCGGAAGGCAAGACGTCAGCTAAGAAACTTTCAACCAGAAATTGTTGTAGGGCTGGGTGCATTAGCCAGCGTGCCGGGTGTCGTCGCGGCTAGTCGTCTGAAGCTGCCTATTGTCCTGCTGGAACAGAACGCGATACCTGGCAAAGCCACTCGCATCTTGGCCCGCCGAGCCAAGCTGACATTGTTTGGCCTGCAGTGCGCCGACACGATTTTGAAGAATTGGCCATCCCCGTTCCGGATCAGTGGCACGCAAGTGCGTGCGGAAATTCAAGAGCTTGCCGCCAGGCCCGTTTCAGAAATCATCGATCGCAAACGTCTCCTGATTATAGGCGGCAGTCAAGGTGCACACGCGGTGAATCAGATTGTGATGGAAGCGTTCAACGACGGACTTCAGATTCCCGTTGACTGGGAGATAGTGCATCAAACCGGTAACGCCGACCTTGCCGTCATTCGCGAGTTCTATCAACGGCATGGCATCACAGCGCGGGTCGCGGCCTTTCTTCCTGATATCCCTTCCGAACTTTCGGCTGCCGGTATCGCGATTAGTCGAGCTGGTGCCGTTTCGATTCAGGAACTTGCCTGTGCCGGACTGCCCGCCATTCTGCTGCCGCTCAGCACATCTGCCAACGATCATCAGATGCACAATGCACGACTGCTGGAACAAAATGGCGCGGCAATCGTGATTGAAGAGCAACATCGAATCGCCGCCTTATCCACGGGTGCTGCAATGAAAAAGCTCCTTAGCAATACTGACGAGCGTGAAAAACTCAGCGATAGAATCCGCATGTTTGCTTCCCCCAACGCTACGTTGGAAACAGTACGAATGTTAGCTGAAATGATCGCAAAGAATCGCTGAGTAGAAAGGCGCTCTGCAGACGGAAACGTTCCTGCAGAGCTTTACGCCTACAAAAACCGCTGCACCTTCGTTCCTTGTGATTGCAGAACAGACTTCCGGCAACGCTGGTTCGGATGACTTGTGGATATGAAAATACGAGCAATTCGTTGTAAAAGCACTCATGGCCAAGTGCTTAGTCGCGGCACCATCAAGACAAAACATCTCGAAACGCACGCTACAAGATTTCTTCATGTTTCGGAAAACGATTGTAAGATTTCTCTAGCAAAACTGATTGCAGCTCGCGTACATTCTGAGGAATCTGTAGTCGTGCATGTTCTTAGAGAGCATGCTCGCGATGCGAAAGTTGCCGAGATTTCCATGTTACTGCGTCTGAAAATCCAGCTGAATCCCCTCCAGAATGCAGCTGGCTTGCGTTTTGCGGGACGGCGTTTGGTAATCGTGGCTGCAATTTGGCTGGTTGCTGCAGCTTTGCCGTCTTCCGCTGTGGCATCGTGCGGTAACTATCTGTTTCGGCACGGAAAGGCCGTCGATGCGACGCATGCATCGATGAGTGATCCTTCTGATGCCAGAAGTCAAAAGAGCGAAACGAATCGGCAGCAAAGCGAATTTCCTGAAACACCGTGCCATGGTCCAAATTGTTCTGGCAATCCGATCCCTTTGATGCCGGTGCCAGTGGCACCAACGAATCTGGTACGAGGCTTCGATCAAGCGGCAGTGCTGGAATCTCTCGCCCAAACGCCCATCCTTCGAAGAGCGGTCGAGATTCCAACATCAGAACGAGGAGCCTGTTTTGTGCCCTCGTCGATCTTCCGTCCGCCGATGGTGTGAGCCGCACACTGCGCGTGTTGCTGCGCCGACAATTTCTGGTGCGGCCGTGACTGGTGAATCGGGGTTTTAAGTCTCCCGATTCGCATCAACATCACGCGATCAATCCAAGGATTGATTTCGCACTTGTTTGTTGATTGAGCCCTGCTGCTTTGCGCCGGTCGAGTTCTAGGCTAGCCATGTCGCATCTGCTCTCGAAAACGCTGCGTTGGCTTTCACATCAACGCATTTCTGACTCGCTTCAATGAATTACTAAGTGCTTTGCGTTTCTCCTGCCGCGATTGCGTCGGGCATATTTTTGGTGTCTTTTTTGTGTCTCTTTTCAGTGAAAGTTCTTACGCATGAAAACTCTTAAACGTAAATCGCGAGGTTTTACACTCATCGAGCTGCTGGTTGTGATCGCAATTATTGCCATTCTGATTGCATTGCTGCTGCCTGCTGTTCAGCAGGCTCGCGAAGCTGCTCGCCGGACTCAGTGCAAAAACAATCTGAAGCAACTTGGCCTGGCAATGCACAACTATCACGACGTGCACATGTGTATTCCCATTGCCGATGTGAACGGCACATCGACTCCTGTTTCTGCGCATGCCCGCCTGCTGCCGTATATCGAGCAGTCTGCCTTGTACACATTGGTCGATTTCACTGTCCCCTATAACCACGTCAACAACATATTGGCTCGGAACACAGAGCTACCGGCATTTCGCTGCCCATCGGATCCCACGAGACTGCCAGCATCGATTGGAGGCCGCAACAACTATTACTGGAACGCCGGCAATGTCGTTGTGATGTACGCATCTGGCGCTACGGGTCAACCACCCTGCAATGGTGTGGTCTTTCACAACCGGAAGATTCGTTTCAACGATGTCACCGACGGCTTAAGCAATTCCGCCGCCATGGCTGAGAAGCTGACCGGCGATGGAAGCAACGGGATTTCCACGCCGAAGGTCGATACTTTTCAGCCAGGAACCTATCCCAACAACGCAGTTGAAGCGACAGACCAATGCAACGCGGTGAATGTGACAGATCTGACAAAGCAGGGTTACTCCAATGTCGGTGGTCCGTGGTTGCAGCAGTATCATTCCACCAATCAATACAATCATATTCTGCCACCCAACGGTCGGTCGTGTATGTTTCCTCCAGGACGCATTGCAACGACTTCAAATAGTCAGCATGTCGGTGGGATTCAGTTGCTTCTGTGTGACGGATCTGTCCGGTTCATCTCAGAAAATCTGGACGTGAATTTGTGGCGAAATATGGGAAGTATCGATGGCGGTGAAGTTCTCGGCGAGTTTTAGTCCGACGTGAATGTCGGTGATTCAATTCAGCCACTCCAATGCGCTCGCCCGTATTGGTGACTGGCGCCGTTCGTGTCTTACAGAGAAAGATGCGCGTACCTTGCGTGCATCTTTCGATGAGCCGCACGGCGTCAGCCGTCCAAGCTTTTCGTGACGTTCCCTTGCATGTCGATGCCGCTACTCGATCTCGGAGGGCTGATGCCCTGCCGCTCGCCTTTGAAATGCCGGCGATTACTGCATTCAGGTAATTCGCCTGAAAACGCTTTCTTCTCAGGAAACTGGAATCCGAAATATGTTGAAGTCTCATTTGCCAAGGTGCGCCATCCCTGTTGTTCTGCTGGTGTCAGGCCTCCTGGGTTGTTCACAGGGAGTCACTCCCAGCCATCCGCTGGACCAGGAACTTGCCCGTGCGTCGGTACAAAAAGCGATGCAGGCCTGGGTTGAAGGAAAAACGCCGAAAGATCTGCAGCCTGACATTGTCGTTGGCGACCCTGACTGGCAGCATGGAAAGAAGCTGGTCTCATTTGAGATCGTGGCTAACGAAGAAACCTCCGACGGCTCGAACCTGCATATTGTTGTCAAGCAGAAGTTTGACGAATCAGACTCGGACGTGACCTATATCGTGGGCACATCCCCGGTCGTCACCATCTTTCCACAGTAGTTCACCGTCACCACGTTGCTTCTATCCTTGCGGAAATGTTTTCGCTGTCTCTCATCACACTGATTTATTTGACTGCGGTGACGCACCAATCTTCACTTACATAGAAAGATCCCTCATGATTTCGAAAGCTATCTCCTGCCTGTCGCTGGTCGTCCTGGGACTGGCAGTGTGTCAAGGCGATTCCCCGGTTAAGACTCCTCGCCCGGTTCCGGCCACTCGTCCTCAAATGAAGGAGTTACTGGAAGATATGAAGAAGCGGCCACATCGGATTCCGCTTCCGGAGCTGACGGACACCGAAAAAGCAGAACTTGGCGAGCGTGGCGGCAGTTATGAAAGCCGGCTCAGATATCAATACGTCCCGCAGCAGGAAGGCTCAGTCTTTGGCGGAGCTCGTCCTCGCTCTGCTGACGGCAGTCGATCCCCCGGAGCGGCCGGTTCGGGTGGTGCAGGTGCGCCGCGCCGCGATTTCTCTCGAAATGCCGATGAGAACATGACTCTCAGCTATCAGTTTAAAACAATGCTGTTTTGGATCGTCTCACGCACGAATAATTGCCAGTATTGCCTTGGGCATCAGGAATGGAAACTTTCGGCTGTGGGAATGTCTGACGACGCGATCGCCGCATTGGATGCGGACTGGTCGACTTACAGCGAAGCGGAACAAGCGGCTTTCAGATATGCCCGGCTGTTGACATTTGAACCTCATCGACTGTCGGACGATGAAATCGGGAAAATTGCAAAGCATTATACCTCCCCACAGATTCTGGAAATGACCATGTCGGTGGCTGGTAACAATGCCATCAATCGCTGGAAAGAAGGTACCGGTATTCCACAGTCATCCGGAAACACATTCACCGGACGAGGTGGTTCAGGGGCTGCAGCGTCTGCCGGAGAGCACTCTGATTCGTTTGTGTCGCCAACTTCGGACAAGTTCAGGAACGCCGTCTCAATCGTCGCTCCGATCGAACTGTTCAACGGTAAACCAAGCGGCCGGGGCTTGAGCACTCGTCCGACGATGGAGACTCGCGATGAAGTGAAAGCCAAACTTGCAGAAGCGACGACGCGAACCGCGAGGTTACCTTTAGTTGACGAGGCCGTTGCCCAGGCGTGGTTGAAGGAATCCGAACAGGACATTTCTGCGTCCAATTGGGTACGTCTGCTCGCCAACTTCCCAAATGAAGGACACGGACGATTGCCGAGCCTGGCTTCTCGCGAAAAACAAACCGGTGATCTGACCGAACTTCAGAAAGCGCAGTTCAACTGGATTATCGCGCGTCAGGATCGAGCTTGGTATGCGGTGGGACAGGCGTTTAAGAAGCTGGAGTCACTAGGGCAATCAGAAGACCAGATCTTTGCTCTGGATGGTGACTGGAAAGGATTCAGTGAAGGCGATCAGTCATTGTTCATGTTTGCAAAGCACCTTGCAGCATCACCAATCGCTTTGACCGACGAAGATGCCGCATTAGCGCTGGAGTTGACAAGCCCCGCACATGTTGTGCAGACCATTAATCA
>JANOZG010000118.1:0-8180 GCA_031429275.1 Planctomycetota bacterium | reverse complement strand
CGGCTGGAAACCGTACTGGCTCCGCAGCCCAGAATCGTGCCCAGAATCTTTGCACCACGAGCTTCTGCGTGTGAACGTGCTTCAAGAATCAAAGTACATGATGCTTCAGCCACGGCTTCACCGGTACGATGTGCATCAAATGGGCGCACACGAGTTTCGGCAGGGCCATCAGCCAGAACATCCCAGTGGTGGCTATGACAGGATTTGACAGGGTGCAATCGCGTTCCTGTGACACCCGTAATCATCACATCCGCCCGATCGCGACGAATATTGTTGGCAGCTTCGGCGATTGCCAATCCGCCCGACGCTTCGTCCTGAGTGATCGAATTGTTTGGTCCCCGAGCATCCACGGCAATACCGATGTGACAACCTGGCATATTTGGCAGATATCGCAGCAACCAAAGTGGTTCCATTCCGGAGATTCCGAATTCACCCCAGCGATCGAAATCGAACTTTGGTCGACCTTCTTTTTCAGACATCGATTTCAATGCCGCACCGATCAGGACTTCCGGTGGACTGGACATCAGATTCGCGCCAAAGCCAACACCGATCCGTTCGGGAGCCACAGCGCCGGGTGCCAGGCCCGCATCTTCCATTGCCTGCAGTGCTGCGGCGACGCCCATCTGAATTTCACGGCACATCACCTTCAGACTTTTGCGTAACGTCTTGAGGTGCTGCTTTTTGGCGGTTTCGTCGTTGAAGTCGCTGACTTCGCCACCGATGCAACCTGGGGCAGCCATATACGACAACAGTTCAACTTTCTTCACACCGGTCTTGCCGTCCGCGATATTGGACCAGAACGCATCTCGTCCGATTCCAACCGGTGAAAAAATACCTATGCCAGTGATGACGACGTCTCGAGGAGAAGTTTGCGACATGAATGTACTCAGTGAAAAATCGGTGCTCGTGTCGCTTCAAACCTGATGCGACACTTAACTTCTATTGACAATGTTTCGCGGCAGCCTGCACTCACACAAGTATCAGCACTTTTATCAAGTGTTGAAAAACAGCAGACTACCTGAAAGCCATTTTGGCGTGGCAGTTTAGCAATCTCAGAACCCCAATACTGCGCGGTCGGGGTATTTTACGAGAACCTGTGCTGAGTCGGAAACAATCTTGCTGTCTGGGGAACTTTTAGGCTGGTCTTTTCTTAGCAGTTAGCCGCCAAACGCATAAAATACAGGATTTGCGAGAAAAAAACTTTCCTGCGGCGTGTTGCGAACGAGATTCTACGACGCCACTGCGTGAAATGTCGCTGTCCCTGACGCAGATTTTCGTGCAGAATCGACGGGATTGCCGCAACTCTCAAAGACAAATCCGCAGTCGATGCGAATCTGTTCGAGGGTTCTCGAAGTATCAGCCTGCCACACATGTTTGCCTGCCGACTGGATAATTTCCGTATGCTGCACATCGCTCTTCGCTCCAACCGTCTGCGATTTCTACTGCTCGTCCTGCTCATTGCAGTTGCAACTCCCGCCCTTGCACCAGGCCAACTGAAGGGCAAAATTGCCGACAAGCCGATCGCAATTGGGTATCTTCGAAACGTGACTCAGAAAACGACGTTCGATTACGTCCTGAACCTGACGGAACGGCTGGACATCGGTACGACAATGCGTTCGCAATTGGGTCAGGAAAACGTTCAGGAACAGCTCGCAGGATCGCAACCCAAAGTCGATGACCCGGTTTATGGCGTGGCATGGTATATGGTGACCGGCATCATACCATCTTACGAGACTGTAAGTTTTCAACCGGTCGTTGATGAAGCCGATGCGCGTCGCCTTTTGGACGGTGAAAAGAAAAACTTCGGCGACAATGGCTATATCGATGACCTGGGAAACAACTGTTACAAGGCCGGCTACCGCTTCTCCAGCGAATCACCGTTGCCAGAAGGCTACGATGAATCTCAACTCACAACCAACAACAATAGTGCACAACCCGGTGGCTGGAAGAACGAACAGAAGATCATCGAAAAAGACGGCAAGAAGTTTCTGCAGCACAATAACTCGTACACTCAGTACTGTCGTTTTTACGACAACGTTCTGTACAAAGCAGCCTTTGAAGAAATACTCGAAATGGAGTTGCCGACGTCAAGTTCGGTAACCAGCAGCATTAGTTCCGAAAATGATCTTGGTTTCGATGCGTACCTGGATCGCATTCCTGTCGGCATTCGGCAACTTGGCTGGAACATGCTGACCGCCGCAATTGGAACACAACTTCAACAGCGCGATGATGAACCGGAAACATCCTACAACATGCGACGTTCGTCGGGCGATCTCGGTCTGGCAATGGCGAAGGCCGTGTTATTCGATATCGACAACTCGTCCGGGTGGATGCGTTTTGCAACGGCCGAAGACGACTCGCTGCGCGCTGAGTTTCGAATTCGATCACGCAACAACAGTGAACTGACTACGCAGCTTCAATCTGCGGCGGGCCAGAGTCAGTTTGCACCAATTCTCAACGACAACGCAGCGGCGACGATGCATTTCTGCGTACGATTTCCCGAAGAAGCTCCTGCAGCGATTCTGGCAGCGGGGGCATGGTTGCAGCAAGAAATTGATCGCGAATCAAAAGGCGATCCAGGTATGGTGGATGCTGGCCGCGTGCTCTCCGAAACACTCGCCGGGATCGCCGATCATCGCAACCTGGAACTGCTCCTCAAAGCCGGCTGGTCCGATGCGTCAGGTGGTGTCTTCTACGGCGGCATTCAGGTGAGCGAGAATCCTAATTTGCTTCGTAGTCTGCATTATTTCATGACACACGCAGGCAGCGTGGCTCCAAATATTGAGGAGATCATTACGCTCTCAGAAGACGACGGCCGTCCCATGATTCGAGTCAATGTCCCATCACAGGAAGTCGAAGGATTCGCCGCTACATCCGGCATGCGAATCAGCCACGCTTACTTGATTCACGAAGGCAATCGCCTGTGGTTCGCCGCCGGTGCTGAAAATGCAAAAGAGATGCTGCGGCAATCAATTGATCGCTGTAATTCCAGTGGCCTTGCTTACCAAACACCATTGCTCACGGCAAAAATAGACATGAAGCAATGGCTCGAATATCCGCTGGAAGATGCTTCCGGTATCGCTCCGCTGCCACGCTGGCTCGATGAAAATGCGTGGTGGTTTCCACCTTCTCCAATGACATTCGTCTCGATCAGCAACGAAGGTTTTGGCAGCGATCCGGAGAAGCCCCAACCCATCATGCAGCGAGTCTTTGATCTTGGCGGTTCCCAACAAGGATCACTCACCGTCCAGGCGGATGAGAGCGGCATTCTGGTTCAGGCAGCTCTCGGTGAAGCCCTGGCAAATCATATGGTCGCGCGGATGATCGAATCACAGGAAGGCATGATGAAACGCTCACAGGAAGCACAAGCGGAAGCTGTAGAAGCACAAAAGAAGGCGTTGGAAGAAGTGAAGAAACAGAGTCAGCTACAACCATGATCGCAACAGCCGACCGCCGTTAAATCTCGAAAGTAAAAGCCCTGCCCGATGAACTGCTCTCTTCGCATCACCTGTCTCGCAATCGTTGTCGCTTCCTGTTGCAGTGCTTCCGCCCAGCAGAAGGCACCGTCTACGGACATCAAGCTCGGCCCGTATGAATACGAAGTTAAACCCGACCATGAAGCGTTCGCTCTGTTCAATCCGCGAAAAGCGCCGCCTGTCGGGGATATGATTCTGCGGGACGGCGACCGACTTGCCATCTGTGGCGATTCTATCACCGAACAGAAAATGTACTCACGGCTGATCGAAACGTACCTCACGGCCTGCATCCCGCAGCTACACATCACGGTCCGTCAGCTCGGCTGGAGCGGTGAAAAGACGGACGGCTTTCTGAGGCGAATGGACAACGATTGCCTGACATTCAAACCAACAATCGCCACTCTTGCTTACGGCATGAACGATTCACGGTACCGGCCGTTCGACGTCACCAATGGACGCTGCTATGAAGATCATTACACAGCCATCGTGCGTCGTTTCAAAGATAACAATGTCCGAGTAGTTGTGGGTTCACCGGGCAGCGCTGGCAGGATTGCGGAATGGGTGAAATCGCGTTCCGGAACTTTGCAGGATCACAACCTGCATCTGTGCGCTCTGCGCGACATCGCGATTGGCGTTGCGGAAAAAGAAGACGTACGCTTCGCTGATATCTTCTGGCCAATGTACCAGGCACAGATCTTTGCACCGGGCCAGCACAATGCAACGGATGAAAAACCATACAACGTCGCGGGCAAAGACGGAATCCATCCTGGCTGGGCCGGGCAGGTCATCATGGCGCATTCGTTTCTGCGATCGATGGGGCTCGATGGCGACATCGGCACCATTACAGTAGACCTTGATGCCGGCAAAGCCGCAGCCTCCGACGGCCATACAGTAAATTCGTTTACCGACGGAACGTTGTCACTCACCAGTTCCCGCTATCCCTTCTGCGCACAGGGCGACATCAATGACGACGGCTCCATTCGCTCCGGTATGACGCTGGTTCCTTTTGCCGAAGACCTGAATCGCTTCATACTAAAACTGAATGGCAATACATCGGGCACGTACGGCGTTCGATGGGGCGAAGAGTCTCGTGAATTTACCGCTGCTGAATTGCAGAAAGGAATTTCGCTGGCCGTCGAGTTTCCGGAAAACCCATTGAGTCAGGCTTTCAACAAAGTCGATGCCGCTGTCGCAGCGAAGCAGGTTTACGAAACGGAACAGATCAAAAAAGCGTTTCATAGCCCCGAAGCAAAAGTCGACTTCGCCAAAATTGTTGCTGAAACCGAAGCTATTCGCCAACCGCTTGCCGATGCCATCGCCGCAGCAATGCAGCCGGTCACTCATACGATTGTAATCAGCGAGGTTGTGTATTCAGATCTGTAGGACGGGACTCCAGTCCCGTCCTGATCAGGAAAACCGCGACCATGTCTGAAGAAGCAAGTGGTCATCGCAGCCAATGTTTAGACAGAAAAACGGAGACAGAAAAATAGCTGCAAACGGAAAATTCTCCTGCCGCCTAATTTTTTGTCTTCAAATGCGATTTAGATAATCTCAGATCAGGACGGGTCTGGAGACCCATCCTACGCACGAACTCAAGCCGCGCGTTTCAATGGCATATTCGCTAGCGACCCTTTGCCGTGTGAAACCATCTGAGCATTCACGGTCTCCTGAAGCTCTTCCAGCGAACAGCCAGCTCGATAGGCGAACTGAATCGACACCAGGTCGCCGATCGCCACTTCCATCGGCTCTGGAATTGGCAGCACCAGTTCATTCATCAACCACTGTACGGCCCTGCCCTCATTCAAAACGAACGCAAGAAAGTTGTTCGTCAGCAGCCCGATCGCGTAAACATTCCGCCGGAATAAACTCGTAACTGCACATCGACATGAAATGCCACCGGGAAGTCAGTGCCGTAATCAATCGTGCTGTAGAAGTGTGGTTCCGCAAGGCTCGACTCTTTTAAGTTCGGCCCTGGAGGCTCAAACATCGGCACCGCGGCCGTATATCCGGAAAAGCAAAAATTCTGCTGAATGGGCATCACGGCTAACATGGATGTATCTGGAATAAAACGAGGCAGCCGATCACCAAATCTCTGTTGATATCGTTCCTTGAAACTGCGGATGACGTCCAGTTGTTTCTCGCGGACCAAACCGACATGCAGCATTTCGCAGATGACAACATCCACAGGTTCCGGCGGCAGATACGCCATGGCATCGGCTTGCACGACGTCAACGCGTTCGCCATTCTGATTGTTCGCCAGAAACGATCGCGAAGCCCGGACGAGCGCGGGATTGCGTTCGACGCACCAGACCTGCCGTGCCTTCTGAGCTGCAAACCACGACAACACGCCAGTCCCACCGCCAAGTTCCAGGACAGTGCCATTTTGTGGCACTGCAAGTTCTATCGCTTCTTTGAAGGGAATCATTCGCGACTGATCGCGAATCATGTTGAAGCGGTAATGCAAAGGAATGAATTGTCCCAGAAGCGTTTCTTCGGGAATATCTGTCGGAATCTGTGTCACACGCTGCTCTCAGTCAAAGTCTGCCGCTGAAAACCGGCCCACCGGGTCCAGCGCGCGGGATGCTAGGAACTCAGCAAAAACAGGACAAGACCGGTATCAAATGATGGATGAAGAAAGGACTTTCAGGCTAAACTGTGTCCAGCAGACTTAACATACGGTCAACCCGGCCGTCATGCCCCTCCGCCTGCTCCCGCCTCAAAACACTCCACCTGATTTCGCAATGCGAATTTTCCTACTTATCCTGGTCATCTTTGTGCGGCTGAGTATTCAGCTCGGCGAGCAGGCGATCGCTGTTGACGAATCACCATTGACCGCAGAATCGTTTGAAAAGCATGTAAAGCCGTTTCTCACACAGCATTGCCAAAGGTGCCACAACGTTGATGAATTGACGTCCGGCATTCGCGTCGATCACCTGACATCCGGGATGGAAGATAAACAGCTGCGACTGTGGGACGGCATTCGACATCAAATCGATCGCAAGGCGATGCCGCCGAAAGACGAACCACAGCCCTCCGATGCCGAACGTCAGCAGATGGTCGACTGGATTACGCGAGGTCTCAACGACGCCCGCAAACGTCCGACTCCTAAAAACGGCAGCGTTCGGCGGCTCACTGTCGCGCAGTATCGGAACACTCTGCGCGAACTGCTGTTGCTGGAAGATGACGTCGCTGACGTATTGCCACCCGATGCGGTTTCACGCGACGGCTTCGTGAACAATCAGGACACGCTGACGCTGTCGCCTCTGCTGCTGGAAACATATCTCCACATCGCCGAACAAGCGCTGGATCGAGTCATCGTTGATCCGGAAACGAAACCCGTCATCCAGAATTTCCGAATGGATCTGGGAACCACAATCAACCCGGAACCGTGTCCCGACAATCTGATTTTGGGAGCCGACAGTCTGTTGCTGAACAATGCCGACTTCATGGTCACGCAGCTCACGGCAAAGAAGTCTTTCGAATTCGATCCCTTCGTGATGCAGACGAAGTTTCGCTTCATCGAAGGTTACCAAGGCAATGATACCGTGCGTGGCTGGCGCGACTACGACAGCATCTATCACGCCGTTTTTGCCTGCATGCGAGGAACGCACGGTTATCCTAAAGGGTCTGCTTACAGCACTGTGCCGGAAGGACTGTTACTGCGCCCGGCGATTCCGAGCGTCGAAGAGTTTGGTGTTGAAAGTACTTACGGCCCGAAAGCCAATTTCAAAGTGTCGCTACGTGAACTTCCTGACTACGGTCGCTTTCGAGTCACCGTGACTGCGGCCAAGTATAACGACGGCTTGCTGCTTGATCCCGGCGTACCAACGGCCGACGCCGAGACAGCAAACTCGGTGACGTGTCTGAACCCGACAACCGCCCAGACGGTCACGATCACGCAGCCCGGCATCTATCAGGTGGATGTTTTCCAAAAGGCCAGCGACAACGCGGAGAAACAGGATCCCGACGACAAACCGAACGAACTAAAGCTGACACTCGGCACGCGCGAGTTCACCGCCACGCTTCGCCAGCCTGCGTTCGTGATCGTGCGACTGTTTGCGGGAGAACTGAATGTGAGTGCCGCCGATGTCGGATCGATACCTTTTGATCGTATTGTGTTCACGCCAATTGATGAACAGCACGAGTTCGCTCAAAAGTTCACTCAGTTCGAAAAACGTTCGCCGCGAGTTGGCGTACATTTGGGTCTGCGTCGTGACTGTGGCAGTACGTTGAGCCAGGTTGGTGAACCAAAGACAGTGTCCAGTGAACAACTCGCGGCGTATGAATTCGAAGGGGCAATTCGCAATTTTCCCAGCCCGGATGTTGAAAAGGAAAACGAAAACTATCTTGCGGGCATTCGAGAAATCGGAGTCCGCAGTGAATACACCGACGGCCGCGATATGCCACGACTGTTGATTCGCTCGGTGGAGTTCGAAGGCCCTTTGTACGACGCATGGCCACCTGCCTCGCACCGCAACATCTTTATCGATTCCGCCCATTCAGCCGAACTCGCTGCCTACGCCCGTGACATCATTCGCAACTTCGCCTCTCGTGCATTTCGACGTCCGATCACAACGCACGCAGAATCATCGCTGATGAATGTCTTTACTTCCTCCATCGCTGCTGGTGCCAACTTCCGAGACAGCGTTAAGGATGTTTTGCAGGTTGTGCTGACATCGCCGCAGTTTCTGTTTCTCATCGAAA
>JANOZG010000117.1:0-5844 GCA_031429275.1 Planctomycetota bacterium | reverse complement strand
CCCGGCGTTGATCGATGAATGCGTTGTCGATACTCTTTCCCGTTCCCCGCAAAACGGCGTTCGGCCAAGCGGGTGTTTTCTCTACACGCAGCCGCATCACTGCGGATCTTGCCTGTCGGATCCAGCGTTTTGGGTGTCTTTGCAGACACTTTTCTTCGCTGGAAAAAGGTGACGGTCGCTTCGCGCGTGTCGAAGTGATGGTGTGGAGCACAGAGTAATTTTTGGGAGTTTTCAGGGAAAATGGGTCGTTACACAGGTCCGAAAGGACGCGTCAATCGCCGTCTGGGAATGAATGTTTACGAGAGCGCTGGAGCTATCAAGGCTTCAGAAAAGAAAGAGTTTCCTCCAGGCATGCACAAGCGCCGGAAGAAGCCAACCACTTACGGTGCCGCTCTGACCGAAAAGCAGAAGATCAAGTTTTACTACGGACTGCGCGATCGTCAGCTGTTCCGCTACTTCGACATTGCTAAGCGAACTGCGGGTAACACTGGTTCGACTTTGTTGATTCTCTGTGAACGCCGATTGGACAATGTTGTCCGTCGTGCCGGGTTTACTCTGACACGACCACAAGCTCGTCAGGGCATCGTGCATCGCCACTTCCAGTTGAACGGCAAAACCGTCAACAAGCCGGGCATCATGGTAAAGCCCGGTGACGTTGTGACTCTGCGAAATCGTCCAAACATTCGCAAGATGTACAACGCTGTCGGTGAATCGTCCAACGGCACATCTGCTGAATGGATCAACTTCGATAAGGCCTCCATGAAAGCCATCGTAACGACATTGCCAACGATTGACGACGTGATGTTGAAAGTCGAAGTCGGTCAGGTCGTGGTATTCATGTCACGCTAGTCGACGGCTTTGCTGTCCGAATCATCTGAAAGGCCGACGAGTTATCGTCGGCCTTTTTTGCTGCGCCCGAATTTTTCATTTCACCTCGCCAACTCAGATCTTTACAACGATTGAAGCCGCTGCACCATCGCGCTACACTCTGAAATACGCTCATCCCTCCCTTTGTAATCCCACCACTCAATCAAGGGTTCATCCGATGGCTGACTTCTCTCGACGAATGTTTCTCAAAAGTACCACGGCCGCCGGCGCTTCGTTGCTGCTAACCGGGACTCGGGCATCAGGGAAAATTCTGGGTGCCAATGATCGGTTGCGAATCGCCGTGGCAGGGTTGAACGGACGTGGGCAAAGTCATCTCAGCGGCTGGATGGAACAGGACAACGTCGACATTGCCTACCTGATTGATCCGGATCAAAAGGTTCTGGCGGCAGCCATGAACAGCCTGCAGGGAAAACTGAAAGAGAACTTCAAAGCCAAAGGAGTCGCGGATGTTCGTGAAGCTCTGGAAGACAAAAACCTTGATGCAATCTCGGTCGCAACTCCGAATCACTGGCATTCGCTGATCACGATCTGGGCAGCTCAGGCGGGAAAACACGTCTACGTAGAAAAACCGATGAGCCACGATGTGGGCGAAGGTCGGATTGCTGTTGAAGCACAGAAGAAATACGGCGTCGTTATTCAGCATGGCACTCAGAGTCGCAGCAGCGCAAGCATCGCCGGGCTGCACGAAGCGATTCAAAGCGTTCAGTTCGGCCCATTAAAAATCTCGTACGGTTATTGTTGCAAGCAGCGAGGCAGTATTGGGTTCAAGCCGAACTCTGACCCACCGCCAAATCTCGACTGGAACCTGTGGCGTGGTCCGGCGATGATCGATCAGTTTCACGGCAACTTCGTGCATTACAACTGGCACTGGTTCTGGAAGACCGGCAACGGCGACTTGAACAATCAGGGAACTCATCAACTCGACATCGCGCGCTGGGCGTTGGACAAAGAACTCACGCATCCGGTACGAGCGATGGCGATCGGCGGTCGGTTCTCGTGGAACGATCAGGGCGAGACACCGAATACGATGATGGGCATTGCCGAATATCCAAACGGCCAGCAGGTCTTCTTCAACGTCCGCAATGTGGATTACAAAGGCTACGAACGTCAGGTCGAGAACGAGTACTACTTTGAGGACGGTGGCAAGATCGTCCGTGGCATGTACTATCCATCCGGAAGCTCAGTGGGCGAGAAGCTGAACATCAAGCCCGGAAAAGTCACGCCTGGCGGCAATTGGAAGGCGTTCATCACGGCCTGCCGCGAAGGCAAACCGGAACTCGCCAACGGCAACGTCCACGATGCTCACTATGGCTGCGTGTTGGGGCATCTGATGAACAATTCATATCGACTCGGCGAAAAAGTTCCGTTCAACAGCAAAGCCGGTCGCTTCGGCGACAACAAAGACGCCGCCGAACATTTTCAAAAACTGCACGACGTCATGCGGGATGGCGTCGGCGTTCCGGAAGACGGAGCGGAATACACCGTCGGTCCCTGGCTGACCTTCGATCCCGAGACAGAAACACACACAGGTGATTTCGCGAAGGAAGCGAATGAGTTGCTGAAGGATCCCAATCGGTCAGGATTTGAAGTGCCGACGGTAGATCAAGTTTAGGTGAACCTCCAAAGGTGTAGAAACACGTTGAAAAGGCAACCAATGATAGACACCTTAAACGTTTCCCAACGCACCATGTCGTCAACCAAATTCAGCTAACACGTTCGTGAAATCTGTCGTATTTTCCAGATGCGTGCAGAAGGAAATGATACCGCAGCCTGCGTTCATGGTTGGAGTGATGCACCTCCTACCTGCATCTGAAAATCTGTCTTGTTGACTCGTGAGCTGAATTCGCGGTTGTAATTTTCTTGCCGAAACAAAACCAGACTGTTATTTGTGTACCAAATCCTGCCAAGTCCGAACGGCGAGCGGGATACGTAACAGCCCTGATTGTTTCCCCATTCGCGACAAATCAGGGGATTAACATCCCCCGCTCGCCTTAAGTCTGCGCAAATGCACTGCGATCCTGCATTTGCTGGACGCAAGAAATCCGTTTGTTCAACGTCGCTGCCGCCGATACAATCGCGATGACTCAATGACTTGCTTTATGAGGAATCACTATGCCTTACCAACTCTCTGCTGACATCGAACGAATCGTGGAAGACCGCATTGCGACCGGAGCATACAGCAGCCCTGAAGAAGTATTGCGGGCTGCCCTGGAAGCTCTGCAACAGTCGGATGCGGAATTGGCAAAGATTCAGGAGGCGGTCGATGAATGGCAAGCTGGTGATGAGGGGCTGCCGCTGAACGAAGCTTTTCAGTTGATTCAGGAAGGCCGTATCGACTGATGGAATCATGCAATACCTAATTGTCGTGCATCGCCGTGCTCGTGCAGATGTATTGCAGGTCTATACGCGAGCTGTCGGCAACGCTCCGATCACTGCTGAAAAGTGGCTTGCGCGATTGCAGCGAAAGATTCAGACGCTCCAAAACAATCCACAGCGTTGTTCCTTTGCAGCGGAAGATCACAAAGTTGCCGTGCCATTGTTCGAGCTGTTGTTTGGTCGTTCTCCGAACGTATTCCGTGTGATCTTCACTATTGACGGGCAGAAAGTGCGACTGTTGAGGTTTCTGCGAGCACAACGTCGACCACTGTCACGCCAACAGGTTATCGATGCTCTCGACGAATAGAATATGGGAGCGATCCGGATTTACGGAGTTGTGGGATTCACGCCATGCGAGTTCCCGTGGTCAAATCGTTTCCCAGGTGGGCCTGTTTTACTCGCTGAGCCACACTGCTTGTCCGCCTACAGAAAAAGGGACAGGTACTGCCCATCAAAAACAACCTCATTGCTGCGTCTGCCCTGTAGCATCCGTTGACGATCTTCACTTGCAGTATTAGCGACTTTCGAAATGCTTCTGTGCCACTGATGAATCCGGTTCTCACAAGATGCGACATCAGGTGAAAATTCTGTATATTTCGTGACAGGTTTTTGGCCTTCGGCTGTACTGGCTCATCGGAGCATCCTGAATGAGCAACTCACCCACGACTCGCATCAGCCTGCTGCTGAGACTGCGAGACACGCATGACCTGCCGGCATGGGAACGGTTTGTCACACTGTATGCGCCGCTCGTATATGGATTCGCCCGCAGAAAAGGATTGCAGGATGCCGACGCGGCGGATATCGCTCAGGATGTACTTACTTCGGTCGCTCAACAAATGCGACAGTGGCAGTACACGCCTGAAGGAGGCTCGTTTCGCGGCTGGTTATTTACGATCGCACGGAATCGAGTGAAAAACTGGCTGGCCAGTGCAGCCAGGCGAATGGACGGAACCGGCGGAGACGACAATCTCGCCGCGATGCAATCTCAACCGGACGCCGCGCCAGAAGCAGCCGACTGGGATGCCGAATATGCGCGGCATGTGTTTCACTGGGCGGCCGCAATCGTGCGACAACAGGTTTCGGAACAAACATGGCAGGCTTTTGAAATGACCGCGGTCGAAGGTCGCAGCGGATCGGACGCCGCGAGTACTCTTGGCATGACGATTGGGGCGGTGTATCTCGCACGGAGTCGCGTGATGAGCCGTCTGAAGGAATTGGTGCAGGGCATTGGAGATGATTAGTTGGATTTCGCAAAGAATCGTAGGCCGGACCGAGCAAACCCGATGATTGCCGGAGCGGCGTCCGCCAGTGAAATTCAGATCTGAATCAAAAGGTATCGTAACGGTAAAACCAGGTTTGCGCTGTTCCGGCAGCGGTGGCGGACTTGATCCGGCCTACTTCGTGCTGGAACAGTGGCCTCATCAGAATCACCGCAAAGTGGGAAAAAACATGACTCAAACATGCCCGAACGCCAAAGAACTTCGCAATCTCGTCGATGGCTCGCTCTCCGATATCGACGCCCAGTCGATCGAGCTGCACATTGAGCGCTGCGAGGCCTGTCAGCACGCGATTCAGGAACTCGCGGCTGACGGCACGTTCTGGAATTCGGCCGCGAAAAGTCTGTCAGACGACAAGATCGTTGGTCCCAGTTTGGATCGCGTCATCGAAACGCTGCAGCATCAGTCACGCGAAGACGCCGAAGAAATTGGCGAAGCGATTGAGCTGAAACTTTCGTTCATCGAGCCACCCGTCGAGCCGGGCACAATCGGTCGTCTGCGACATTACGATATCCTGCGAGTGGCAGGACGCGGTGGGATGGGAATTGTGCTCAAAGCATTCGATCGTTCGCTGCGGCGCATCGTTGCGATCAAACTGCTGGCACCGCATCTGGCGGGCAATGGCCAGGCTCGACAGCGATTCGTTCGTGAAGGGCGAGCGGCCGCAGCGATTTCGCATGAGCACGTCGTCACGATTCATGCGGTCGAAGAATCACCGCCGTTTCTGGTGATGCAGTATGTTCACGGCGAAACGCTGGAAGAACGGATTCATCGAAACGGTTCGCTGGAAGTTCGAGAAGCCGTGCGGATCGCGTTACAGATCGCTCAGGGATTAGCGGCCGCTCATGCACAGGGCGTTGTACATCGCGACATCAAACCAGCCAACATTCTCCTGGAAAACGGCGTCGCCCGAGTTCGCATCACGGACTTCGGATTGGCCCGCGCGATTGATGATGCGAGTCTGACGCAAAGCGGAGTTGTCGCGGGAACACCGCAATACATGGCACCTGAACAGGCCAGCGGCGATGCGATCGACGAACGCGCGGACTTGTTTAGTCTCGGCAGTGTGCTCTACACGATGCTCGCCGGCCACGCGCCGTTTCGCGCGACCACGGCAATGGGGGTGCTCAAGCGATTGTGTGACAATGCTGCGCGGCCGATTCGAGAGATCAATCCGGAAACTCCCGACTGGTTGGTCGTGTTGATCAATCGACTGCATGCGAAACGTCCGGCTGATCGCTTTCATAATGCCGGCGAAGTAGCGGCATTGCTGGAACGAGGACTGGCTGCGATGCAGGCTGGC
>JANOZG010000116.1:0-2353 GCA_031429275.1 Planctomycetota bacterium | reverse complement strand
GATGATTGTCAATGTAGGTCCTTTCTGCCGGGACTAACCGTCTCAACCCTTGAGCGAACGGGAGACGTTTGTAACTCACGGAGCATTCAGCACTTACGTCGATGCGGTTTTGGACCTTGGCTGGCTGCACTTTCTATATTGTGTAATGTTTTGTTAGGCTTTGCAACAAATTGGGTACCGGATTCTGTACCGAGTACGATGAAATTAGTGGTCGGAATTGGCAGCGAAATTACCGACTTCATGGCGTCTCATCTGAACCCAAATGGAACTCGTAGGAGCTGAAGCGTTGGACGTCTCGGCCGGCGTCTTCCCAGCAATAGGGGTAGTTGCCGTAGTGCTGGAGTCGAATCGTTGTGTCGGCAAAGATTTTGTATCCGGCCTGACGGATGCGTTCGCAAAAGGCGAAGTCTTCGCCGAGGTAACAGTGGCCACCTCGGTAGTCTTTCACCAGGGGCTGAAACCACGGTGTCACCGATTCGCCAAACATCGTGTTGCAGACTGGCAGATTGAGTTTGCTCTGCATATCCAGATACACCTGTCGGCGGACGAGAAGAAATCCAGTGGCGGCGTACATGATTTCTAAAAGTCCGCCGCAACTACCGAACTGGACCTTGGCTGTACCGGAAAGGAACTTGAAGGCGAATTCTCGTCGGCCTTTTTTTGCATAAAGTCCTGCGACCACGGGCAATTGGTGACTCCGCAATCGTTCGACATCATCCGGGTCGAAGCCGATGTCGGAATCAATCCACATTGTCTCAGCGAAGCCGTCCTGAATCGCGGTGCTGGCAATTGAGTTTCTGGCGACATCAATTTGCGAAAACCCTCGCACTCGACGAACTGTGTAGCCTCGTACTTCAAGAATTCTCAACGATTGCTCACACGTAGCCGCAATTGCTTCGCCGCAGGGGACGAGGATGACACAGTCTTGAGGTTTTGGCTGATTCATCGGCCGTGACTCTTATGGCTATGGCTACCCGAAGCGAAATGTCAGGTCAGGTGGCACGATTGTTCGATTATTCCGCTGGAGTCTGCGAGTAACAAATAACCCTGGTTGCGGCGAAGTCCGCGCTAGGAAGTTCCCGCGCGATCGAGATTGAAGCCACTGGCATCGAACGAGTCCAGATTGTTCGGCCAGTACAGTTTAAATGGTTGCTCCAAGACTTCGTCGTCCGTTGCATTTGGAAGCCAGCCTTCGGAAGGCAGATGCAGAAATGAAAAATACCGCAACGTTTTCAGACCAAATTCAATGTGCGGCGCTGAATGAGTTAGATCAGGGATGTCTTGGTTCCATTGATGGAAATAGAAATGTAAGTCTTTTTCCGGCAGGTCTGGCCACCCCGATGGGAACTTTTCTCGAATATGCCGACGAAGCAAATCGACGAAGAAAGTCCGAAGATTACGTTGCGATAACCAATTCTTCAAGGCTAGTCGTTTCAACATCTTGATTGATTTCCCGCCGGGAATGCGGTCACAGATCTGTTGGTACGATGCGAGCGGGAATTCGTCGAGAAGCTGGGAAATTGGAATTCCAAAGTCCGACACTGATCGATCAGTGAGGCGCATCAAGTTTTCCTCAAAGGCTAAGTAGTCGGCTGTGCGTCGTTCCGCATCAGAAGCCGCCCTTTTCTTTGCAAGAAACAGTATGCGCGAATCAGAAAGCATATTGCGTATCCCTACCAGACGACCAACGGAGGCTTATTTGGATTCCAGTTGTTAATGTCATTCAATATTCCGTTGGCGATATCCTTGACCTGTTCAGGAGTGAGCTTCGCCCCATCATTGTTCTCCACGGCTTCCTCGATTTGTCCCTTCAACTGGTCTTTCCACCACCCAGATTTTTCCATGGCTTGATGGACATCTTTGTCCATATCCACGGTCCAATTCAGATCCTCGTCGGTTAGTCCGTCAACATTTGGTTCCAACACTTCTGTGAAGAAAGTCTTGGACTGTGTAAGTGGATGGTGCTTCTCTGGTTTGAAGAGGCTGTCCGCATTTTCTTTGTCTTCGAGGTCCACATCATGTGCAACTCTTCCTTCGATTGCTTCTAACTCGGTAATATAGCTCTCGCTGTTATGAACCAGCACACCGCTTGCCGCGACGTAGTAAACATGCTCTCCATCAACTTCCAGATTGAACACCGGCACTGACTGTGATCTCTGCACCGCCGCCGTCGCGGAGCCTCAGGTGTTCGCCAATGCGGAGTTGTCCTGCCTGGACGAAGTCGCGGCGGTCTTCGCTCCAAAAGGGATGATTGCTGGTTGTCCCGATCGGTTCAGTGAGACCGTCTACATACAGGTCAATCACTTCGGCGGATGAGTGTTCAAACTTGCCGGTGACGAGTCGGCCTTCACCG
>JANOZG010000115.1:0-17594 GCA_031429275.1 Planctomycetota bacterium | reverse complement strand
CCAGCAATGGATTTCCAGTCTGGCATTCCGCGTGTCCAGCCTTCGTCGAGTTTTACCAAGTCGTGTGACAGAAATCGGCCGTGTTCGAAATTGGATTTGATCAGTGGAGAAATCTTTTGTAAAGCAACATCAGTTGCCTTTGCTGCGCCATCCTTCCATCCATCGCTGAATATGCCCGCGACAAGGTCTGCAGCCAGTTGATTTCCAATCGGACCTGGATGTGTGCCCCCAAACTGATCCCACGTCAAAGTTCCCGCTTTGATGCGGTCGGCGACTTCGGCTGGCAAATTGACACTGCTGATGTTGTAGTGCTTTGCGACCGCCTCGTGCTGCATCGCGCTCAGTTGCATCTTTCCTGCCTGCGCGGTTGCCAGCATTTCTGGATTGACGAAATGAACCATGACAATGTCTGTCAAAGGATTGTTACGAATGGTATGACGAATGATGCCTTCCATTCCTCGAGTGCAGTCGTCGCTGGTGTGATGTGCATCCTGATCATCGTTCACGGCAAATTCGACCAGTAATAAATCAACGGGGCCCTTGCTAAGCACATCGCGTTGCAGACGAAATGCGCCAGTGTGAGAGCATGTTGAAGCGATGCCAGCGTTTGTGAATGTGAATTGTGTGTTCGGAAATTTTGCGGTCAGCCATTTCTCCATGATCGGACGATAGCCGTTCATTTCAGTGATGGAGCCGCCAAGAAACGCCACATGGCCGGTTTTGTCATGTTCAAACTTGTGTAGACAGTTCTGCAGACTTCCACGCAGAAGTGCGTTCGCCGAACCAGCGACAGCAATGGTTTTCTGATCCTCGGCCGCGCCAAAGACGCTCATTGCAGCAAAAGTGACGATGAGTAATACACAACGCATTCACGTTCTCCCGACTCTTGAATTCCATGTTTTCCCCCGAATAGCCTTCGATTTCGCAGGGTACACGCGTACGGTGAAGTTGGCGAGTTCTATGGTCGAAGAATACAATATCGATTGAATATCTCTGTCAAAACCGGGGTCGGAAGAGTAGCATCTGGCTTCGACAACAGCACGCACTTCCAGAAATCGACAATGTCGCAAGGATCATCGCTATGAAAAGCATCACACAGCGCGTTCGGGACGTACAGATTCGTCAGCAACGGCAGTGGCTATGGCAGTGCGTTTCGGCTGGATTACTTGCTGGTGGAGCGATCGGTGTCTTCGCTGCGGTAACTCGCATCCTGACTCAGGGTGCGTTCTCCTGGCTGTGGATTGTAGCCGCAGTCTGTGCGCCGGTGATTGCCGCTGTTTGCGTTGCGATGGTCAAAGCAACTTCGTTGCAGCTTGCCGCCCGTACAATCGACAATAAATGCAATCTGAAAGATCGAACGCAGACTGCTATGCAGTTTCTTTCCGCGACATCCGGCGATTCAGCATTGCGACGCCTGCAGGTTGAAGACGCTGAATGCCATCTGCAGTCGATTGATCCGTTGAAGGTCGCGCCAATCAGTGCTCCAAAATCGTGGGGCTGGGGCATTCTGATGGCGGTGTTCGCTTGTGTGTTGTCATTCTTCGCGGGACAACCAGAACGTGCTTTAGCAGCCACCGAAATCAATACCGTCGTGGCGACTCAGGCAAATCGAGCCGCAGATGGCCTGGAGGAACTCGAAGAGTTCCAGAAGGAAGAGAACAATCCGGAACTCGAAAAAATCCTGAAAGATCTGGCAAAGCAACTGACAGAACTCAAAGAACCAGGACTTGATCCCAAAGAAGCATTAGCCAAGCTGTCGGAAATGGAAGCCGCTTTGCAGGAGATGCAGAAGCAAGTAGGCGAAGCATCGGTCGAAGCGGAATTGCAGGAAGTTGGCGACGCACTGTCACTTGCAGAAGCAATGGCAGCGGCTGGACAGGCTTTGGCAAAAGGTGAAATGGAAAAGGCTGCAGAAGAACTCAGCAAACTCGAAATGCCGGAACTTGATCGCAAGACTGAAAAGGCGATCACGGAAAAACTGGAGAAAATCCAGAATGCCGCCAGTGAGGGCAGTGCGAAACAGGGGCTCAAGGAATCTCTGAAGAAGGCCACCGAAGGTCTGAGCTCGGGCAACAAGAATAAGTTTCAGGATGGCATGAAAAGCCTTGCTGGCGAGTGCAAAAAGCAGGGCCAGAAAAAGAAACTGTCTGACCTGTTGAAAAAGCAGTGTCAGTGCCTGAGTGAATGCAAGAGCGAATGCGAAGGGGAATGCCGCTCTCAAGCGCAGTCGAATAAAAAGGGCGGAACCAAGGCGGGCAAAGGCAGTGCTGACTTAAACGGTGACAAGACCGGCAAGCAAAAGACCGGCAGCGAAATGAATCTCAAAGGGCAGGATTCCGGCACTGGCGATTCCGACGTGGAAACTGAAAAAGGCCAGGAGCAGGAACAGGAAGCCGTTCGTCAGTATCGTCAGAACGCAGACAAGTACGAAGCGATGAGCGAATCCGTGCTGGAATCAGAATCCATTCCGCTCGGCCATCGCCAGACGATTCGCCGCTACTTCGAAATGATCCGCCCCAGCACTGGTGAAACGGATGCGGTGAACTCTCAGACCGATTCGGCGACTGGCGAGAAATAAAAAAACCGGTTGACGGGCGATGATGGTTTTTCCCCGCAGCAGTTCTCAGGTTAAGCACGTCGCATGGGCTAAGTTGCACTCGATCCAGACGTCGGCAGTCGCAGGATGATCAACGCTCCCTGATCGCACGATCCCACCGCTGCGTCACCACCGTGTGCCTGCATGATGCGCCGAACGATCGCCATCCCCAGACCGGTGCCTCTGGATTTGGTCGTGTAGAACGGGACGAAGATTTTCGCCTTTTGTTCCGTGTTCAGACCAGGACCATTGTCGTGAATGCGGATCTCGATGGACGGGTTCGTCATCAATTGATTGACAACGCAGGCTGTAATCGCAATTTTTCCGCCCGTCGCAGGCAGGACTGCGATAGCGTTCTCAAACACATTTCTGAAAACCTGCCGAATGCGATGTTTATCAATGTGAATCGTGGTTGCACCTTCGGAGCATTGAATGGTGAGCCCAATCTTTTTATCGGGATGCGTTTCAGTCAGATGACTCCATGTCTCCTGACAGAAGTTTGCGAGATCGATATCGCGAAGGTCGAGTTGAATTGGCGCGGCGTAATCGCGAACCTCTTCGTAAAGTCGCTGTAATTCATCAATCGCCGACGCCGCGCGCCTGGAAAGAACTTTCAGGTGCGGTTGTTGCTCCAGATCAAGGTCCAGCATTTCCAGTGAAGCCATGGCACGCTGAAGTGCGTTGCGACTTTCGTGTGCCAGACCGGTGACCATTTCACCAATCGCAGCCAACCGCTCGGACTGAACCAGCTGCTCCTGAGCCGCCAGGCGATCTGTCACGTCGTGCCATAGCCAGACTTCATGGTTGTTGTAGCGATAGACTGCGACCTCTACCCACGCCTGGCTGCCATCTTTGCGGTGGTATCGAAACACTCGCGAAACGGGAAAGCTGGTCTTCTGATCTCCCTCGTGATAGCGTTGAACGTCCTCCGCCTGATCGCGGAACAACAACGAATAGGCACTTTGGATATCTCCGATTTCCTCTGAAGAATATCCGGTCGTGGCACAGAAGGCCCGATTGACCATCCATGTCTTTGAGTCCAGAGAAACGTAAATTGCCCCCGTCGGAAGGTTCTCCACCATAAACTTCATGCGACGGAGTGATTCTTCGTGCCGCTGCAGAGCCTCTGACTGTAAACGCGATGTTGCATCGACAATGTGTACCAGCGCGTGTATTCCATTCTTCAGCGGAAGTGGATGCAGTGAAACATCGCACGGGAATTCACTGCCATCGCTGCGTCGGGCAAACAGAGATTTACCGCTTCCCATCGGGCGAACGATGGGATTAGAAAAATAGTCGTCACGGTAGGCAGGATGATTCCTGACATATCGTTCGGGAATGAGTAACTCCACAAGCTGACCGAGGATCTCTGTCCGGGAATAGCCAAACCATTCCATGATCTTACGATTCAACATCACGATCCGGCCGGCCTGATCAACGATGATTGTCCCCGTAGGCAATGAATCGATAATCAATCGCAGCGATTCGGATTCAAGAGTTTCAGGCATCGCCAGACTCGTTTCCAATACTTGACTCGGGTGAATTCGGTGTTCATAACGTGCAGGACCGAAGGATATTGTTGTGAAACGTTACCGCTCCGCACACAATGTGCGTTTTTGTCACACATGCACGACAGCCGTCTGGATTCTGTGGTACAACAGAACTGCAGCATTCTACAGTAAATCTCGATGACAATGCTCAGAATTAGGGGTTTTCGGCACATTGAATGCTGAGATCGAATCCAGTGTAAGAAATATGCCGCAGACCAGTGCGCCTGCAATTACTGCTCCATTTGTATCTCAGATCGTATTCGCGTGACCCGCTGCGAATGCGTCGTCGTGGGTTTTCATCGGAAGACTTGATATGGCCAACGATTCTTCCATCGACCTTCTCATCGTTGAAGACGACGAGCAGTTTCGCGTGATGTCTGCGGAGTGGATGGAACGAAAGGGGCACCGCGTGAAGTCTGCCCCAAATGCCCAGGAAGCGTTGTGGCAATGTGAGCGACATCGCTTTGACGTGGTGCTTGCTGACATGAATATGCCAGGCTTGAGCGGGCTGGAACTACTGCAGCGTCTAAAGTCGGACAGTGTCGATTCCGAAGTCATCATCCTTACTGGACAGGCCAGCGTGCAGACTGCTGTCGAAGCGATGAAGCTTGGTGCCTGTGACTATCTCACAAAACCGTTCCCACTCTCTGAACTGGAACATCGCTGTCAATTGGCGGCGGAACGTGGCCGGTTGCGTCGTGAAAATGCAAACCTGGCGATTATCCTTGATCGACATCGCCCGACAAATCGCCTCATTGGCGAGTCACCGCCGATGAGGGAATTGTCTCGTCTGATAGAACGCGTTGGACCTACGGATAAGACTGTTTTGATTCAGGGTGAGAGCGGCACCGGTAAAGAGCTTGTCGCTCGAGCAATCCAGAGTGCCAGCCAGCGAGCCAACAAGCCATTCGTGACGATCAACTGCGCGGCATTGCCGGAACAGCTGATCGAAAGCGAGTTGTTCGGTCATGAAAAGGGATCCTTCACCGGGGCTTCCGGGACGACTCCGGGGTTGTTTGAAGTCGCTGACGGCGGCACGTTGTTCATTGATGAGATAGGAGAGCTTGCAGTCTCGCTGCAACCGAAGCTGTTGCGGGTGCTTGAAGACGGATCACTGCGACGCGTTGGCTCTGCCGTTGAACGTCGAGTCAACGTGCGGATTATTGCTGCGACGAATCGACGATTGGAGCAGGAAGTTGCCCAGAGTCGTTTTCGCGAAGATTTGTATTACCGCATCAACGTCATGTCTCTTGAGTTGCCGCCTTTGAGGACTCGATCAGGTGATGTCGCGTTGCTGGCAAGCTATTTTCTTCCCAAAGGCTGGCGAATTGCCAGTGACGCCATGGCTGCGTTGGAGTCATATCACTGGCCAGGAAATGTACGACAACTCAGCAATGTTATTGAACGAGCGACAGTACTGGCTGACAACAATTCCATCACCATCGACGATTTGCCGGGGGAAGTTTTTGCCGCCACAACCGCTGCGTCTCCCAGAATATCTCTTCAGCCTCGACCAGCGATCGAAACTGGAGAACCTGTCAACGTGACTCAGCAGCCGAGCAACGATGACTCCAGCCTGGCACTGATTGAACAGAATCACGTCAAGGAAGTGCTTAGACGCTGTGGCGGCAACAAAGCTCGCGCGGCCCGATCACTGGGGATTCACCGCCGGAAACTCTATCGTCTTCTGGAACGCTTTGAGTCAGAGGAAGGTCATCGCACCACTGGCGTTGCTGAAAAGCCCGGCTCGGCGGCCGAGTGACGGCTATTTGCGAACTGTGAATTCGCCTTTGCGGAGCATGGTCAGGTAGTCATCCAGATCGACTTTGACCTTTCCGGAAAGCAACACCAGACCGATGATATTTGGAATCGCCATGCCAAAAATCATCAGGTCACCAAACTCCAGGAAATTTGTCGATGTCAGAATCGATCCCAGAAACGTAAACACCAGGAAGATGATTCTGAACGACATCGAAGCTCCATCACCAAACAGATACGCCCAGCAACGTTCTCCGTAGTAGGACCAGGAGATCATTGTTGAAAACGCAAACAGAAAAACGGCGATCGCCAGCACATAGCGGAAGCCGGGAATCTCGCCGTCCATCACCAACGACATCAGTCCGGCACCGTTCTTCGCTTCGATCATCTTAGCAAACTCGGGATTGCCATCTGGCTGCCAGGCTCCGGTGATTACAATCATTTTGGCAAGCGCTAGTTCCCCAAGGCCACGAGAGAGATAGTACATGGCACCGCCCATGATGCGTCCATCCGGCCGCACTTCGCGATATTTCAGGCCCAAAATACATACCGTGAACTTGGATGAGCCCATCTCCGCTTCGCTCGAGGCCGTGTCAGATTGTTGAGTGGCTTCTGAAGATTGCGGTGCACCGTCTGCGACATCGGTGGCTCCACCGGCTATTGCGTCAGGCGTGGCCGGAGTCCCGTTCGAATCCTGGGCCACTGCACTGGCGGACATGACCTGCACGAACAGAAACATCACGCACAGAAACATCAAAGATGGCAGGACTCGATTTAGTAAGTGCAAGCAGATTGTTGTCCCAAACGATGAAAATCCGTGTTTTTGCGTTTGTAAATTGCCACGATCTGACTCAACGCACGAGTGACGACAAGCTTGTGACACCCGTGGATTCGCGATTGATCAGAGGTTCACCAAACGCTTTTCCGATAGACCAGCCCCAGTAGCGGGCTCGGTCCCTGATATCATCAATCACCGTCGGAAATTCCTGCTTGCGTCCGGTGATGAGTTGACTCTGGTAGGCGGCGACGGCTGCCATCTTGGTATCGATCTGCGATGAGATATCCATCACGATCGAAGGTGTTGGATGAATCCTCAAATGGATGCTGAAGTAGTGTAGTAACATGGGAGGCCAGAATGGATCCCCGTCCATGTCAGATCGGCTGAGCTTCGACCAGAATCTGGCGTCATCGCAAAGGCTGCTGGCGGCCACATGATCCGGATGTGCGTCCTGCCAGTAGGGAGCAAGTATGATCTGCGGCCGAACGGCCCGGAAGATCTCGGCGAGCTTCCGCCGCGCTTCCAGCGTTGGTTGCAGACTGCGATTGGGAAGATCCAGATTGGCACGCCATGTGAGCCCCAGAATCCCCGTGGACTTTTGAGTTTCGCTCTGGCGGATTGCGAGGGATCCGTGCGGAGTCGGTTCTCCCGATGTCAATTCAATCACGCCGACGCGCAGATTCTGCTGGAGCGAAACGGCGATTGTGCCGCCTACGCTGATTTCCGCATCGTCAGGGTGTGGAGCAATGACAAGGATGTCAAGTGGCTGCATGAAGTCCTCTGGGCGCAGGTGGGTCCGGGGCTAAACTTCTGGAAGTGACGAAGTGTGACATTCCTTTTCCGCCACGTCATCGCATAAAGTATGACATTGTGCAGGATTTTTCGATGATGCGATCCCGACTCTTGATCATTGTTGCCAGCCTGATGATCTTCCAGGTGACGGGTTGTGCCACGATTGAATCATGGCGATCTCCCGATCGGAAGATGACCCACGACAAAAAATCCAAAGATCAGGATGTCAGCGACGATGAGGATGAAGAGCAGGAAGAAGACGAAGAATATGAAGATCCATGGAAATTCGTAGGCGATCAGGGCCGAGCTGGAATGGACCGCGAAGAAATCCCTGATCCATGGTTTGGAAAGCACCTGCAGTCTCAGAAGGCTCGGGATATCGAACGCAACTTAGGATTCAGCCATTAATGGCATCAAGCAGGCAAAATTGACATGCGGCTACGGCGAACGGGGGATGTCGATCGGTGTCAATCCCCTACTTGTGGGCTTTACGAAGAAGCTGCATCTGAAAACGGAATCTGGTAGAATTCTCGTCTGGACACAGTTTTGCGAATCCGATAAACCACCGGCAGATTCTGCGAGTTTCTGCGGTATACCCGCATGGATTGCTGATTTTTGCGACTCTTGTGTGGTCGCCCTTGAGTTTTCAGGGATGTCGAGCAAGGTCATCAGCATCCGGTCGCAGAGCCTGACTTTTTGAAGGTCAGGTGTTTTCGTAGTTCGTTGCAGGAAACTGACAGGATGTCCAGGTTCCCCTTCAAATTTGCCCCGTTGTGTTCAATGCTGGCCATGGCTGGCTGCATGTATCCGCCCATGTACCAACAGGGGCCGTATGGTCAGCAAATGTACGCGCCGCAGGGAAATTTCGCGCAGCCCGGCACAATTTACGTCCCGCCTTCGAACGCTCCGCCTTATGAGCCTGGCACCTACAGTAATCCAACAACGCCGGGATCAACAAACCCAACGGATTCCTTCGGGAAGCCAGCGGAGCCTGGCGATGGTCGATTTTTCCCCGGCGAGGACAAAGTGCCGCCACCAAAGGATGCGGCACCGGGTTCCGACACAAAGCCACCATTTGCGGGTGATCTGCTGATCGAATGAGCGTTAGTCGAAGTCTCTCGCTCTCACCGCCGCATGGCATCGAACACCGCATTTCCACGCAAAGTTTGCGTTAGCGAGACTCACCAGCCAGTTTGAATTTCCGGTTCTGACCAAGGTTTTGCCGATCTGCATTAAGCAATATTCTGCGAGCGTTCGAAACTGAGGTGTGGCTTCGGCGAGCGGGGGATGTCAATCCCCTGATCGTCGGACTCACGAAGAATCAGGGGACTCACGTCCCCCGCTCGCCTCAATTCAACCCGCGCCAGATGTAGATTAAAGTTAATGAAAAAGCCGCGATGAATTCATCATCGCGGCTTTCTTGATTCTATCTCTTGCGTAATCCGTTGTGGTCTACTTCGCCGGCTCGCTCTTCGCGCCTTCCTGAATCGCAAAGATACGATTGCGGTTGGCGATGAACATTGTGCCATTCGCAACAACCGGAGTTGCCACAACTGAAGACCCCATGTTCATTTCACTGAGAAGCTCCATTTCCGGAGCCAGCTTGAAGACGCAGATTTCTCCGTCCGTATCGCCAATGAAAACATGATCCTCCACGATCAGCGGAGAACCCCAGCATTCGGCGAACATATCATACGTCCAGTGACCTTTGCCTGTCTTCGCATCGACACAGTGAAATAAACCACCGAAGTCCAGAAGAAACAGCAGGTCGTTCTTGATCGCAACCGTTCCCATGGTGCGATGCATGGTTGATTCGAAGACACTTGGGTCTTCACCGATGTAGTGCCAGACCGCGGCCGAGTTTGGATTTTCGCGTTCGAAGTCTCCAGCCTTTTCGTCCATTGCCTGCAGACGCTTCGGGGCAATCGGTTTGTCAGGCTCTTTGGTGTTGTAAACGATCGTCGGGCTGACGTCACCGCGCTTTGTCGGATCGATACACCACAAATGGCCCTGACCATCGCCGTGTTCCGGGTCTTCGCCGACGGCGATGTAGACGTACCCATCGTACACGACAGGAATTGCGATCAAGTGGTTTCTTGTCGCTCGTGTGAGCGTATACAGCGAGCCCTTGGGGTTGCAGTCAAATTTCCACAACAGCTCCGACTTGCCATCTTTGCCCGTTGTAGAAAAGCTATACAGATATCCGTCGCCGCCCGCGAAAATCACCTGAGGCACACCGTCGAAAACGCCATAGGCCGGTGATGACCACTGACCATGCAGAATGTTGGCACCGGGTGTATTGTCCGTCCACAGCACCTGGCCTGAGTTGCGATTGATACAGATAAAGCTGGGAGCGTCTTCTTCCGGTATCACGAAGTGGCCTTCATCAACCCCATTCGCCGTGTTTACAAACAGCAGATCACCGACACAGGTCACAGAACAACTACACATATTGTGTTGCGAGACTTTCAAGTCTTTCATCATGTCCAGTTCCCAGACGACGTCGGCTTCGTCCTTGTCCGTCACTTTCTCTTCGACGAACGGACTGTCGTTTTCGCCGTCATGAAATCCTTCCGTATCCAGACAGACGACAACACCACGGCTACTGACGTACCACAGTCGATCCCCATCGACGAACGGTGACGCACAGATGCCCTGATTCGGCCAGTCGTTAACTCGACCCGTCGAAAGTTTTTCACTGGAATGCTGCCACAGGAACTTGCCGTCTTTTTCATCGAAGCAGATGAAGCAGCCCAAATCCACCGCGCTGGGATATCGTTTGACGTAGCCATTGCCGTTGTTCGTGCCGACGTAAACTTTTCCGTTGGCGATCACAGGATTCCCATAGGTTTCGGAACCCAGTGGCATCGACCAGCGAATATTCTCGCCCGTTTCAACGTCCCATTTGATTGGGATGTTCTTCGCATCGGGAGTGTTGTTGCGGGATGTGCTGCCGCCCCATTGTGGCCAGTCGTGCTTGCCGACTTTCATGCCGGAGATCTGTTTTGACAAGAATGCGGTCGGGTCTTCACCCGCGATTGCCGTTCCGAACAACATCGCCGTGGCCGCGAGGTACACGCCAGTGACAAAATGATCCTTCAGTTTCAACATAATCGAATTCCTTATGGAGGATGTTTGTTATTTTCGCAGGACGGGTCTGCAGACCCGTCCTGACCAAAATGGATTCTTGTCTGGACGGGACTGGAGTCCCGTCCTAAATAAGCACGAAACTATTTGTTTGCCGTGACCTGCACATTATCAATGAAGAACTCCGCATCTGTTGAGTTACCAAACAGACCAGGACTTCCTGTGGTATTTGGCGTTTCATCGGCAGCTTCGATTTGCCAGTCCCTGGGTTCGATTTCGCCTCGCAGCCAAACTTTACCGCGCAGGATTGCCTTCCCATCCTTGTTCTCACTTTGGAACTTCATGGTATACCAGGTATTGGCAGTCCATTTGAAATCCATCGTCTTTGCAAATCGAAGTTCCGCTCGTGCCGTCCATGACCGAATCTGCAGACGTTGAGAGCCCTGCATGTCCAGCGTGTATCGTTGATTGATCAAACCAAGATCCGGAAGACGTCCATTTTTCTCAGTCGCTTTGAAGTCGCCCTGGATCGTGTAATCATGCAGATTCGTCCAGCCAAACCACGCCTGACTGCGAGTTCCTTTCGGAATCGTGCTGACTTTGACCAGTCCCTTTTCACCGTCCAGCGGTGCTGGCTTATGGCGATAGTCAGCTCCGATCCAGACTGGCGGAACTTTCTCATCAGAAAAGTCAAACTTCCATGGCAATCCCGGGATGACGCGAATACGCGCGGTCGTCGTCAATTCCCCGGACTTTGCCGTCAATACAACTGCTGCTATCCCCGCAGCGGGAGCCGTATACTTGAGGTCTTTGGCGATCGTTCCCCCACCAACGACTGTGACTTCGGCATCCTTGACATCCCGGACGAATTGACCATTCTTGTTGTAGCCTTTCACCTGGAGCTGAACTGTCTGACCAGATGACAGCATCGACTCTACCGGAGTCAACATGATCTGAGCGACAACCTTGTCTTTGTCAGCCGGAGTCTCTGCCGCATACTTTCGAGTCGTCGTTTTGCTCTTCGGCGCGTCGGCTTTCCCGATGCAGTAGAGAGCGTCAATCGATGGCAGAAAAATGTGACCATTGGAAATGACTGGTGAGCCGAAGACGAGTTCATCAGTGGCCAAACGGGCCTCACTGACAACATCGACACCTTTTTCACTGGGCTTCAGGACATAGAAACGACCCGAATTCTCGGCCACATAAATCTTTCCGTCACCTGCAACAGGACTGCCAAACATAGATCGACCGAGTTTCTTCTGGCCGACAATTGCTCCCGTCTTTGCATCGACAATGATGAGCGCCGCACCGTCATCCACAAAATAGACGCGATCTCCAACCTTAACTCCGGCACTACGCCCAATCGGCTTCGCTGGCAATTTCCACAGCAGCTTGTCCTCAGTGATTTCGCCTTCTGTGTTTCCGTCAAAGGCGAAGATCGCACCAAGTGTCTTGGTATCGGTCGCATTTTGCTCTGCATGTCCACAGTACACAATCCCGTTCTCATCGATGACCGAAGTCGTGTTGAGTCCGCGAGTCGAAGCCTGATACTTCCAGATTGTTTTTCCCGTGCGAGGCTGCAGGGCATAAATCGCTCCATCACCTGCACCAACGACCATTGCGGCCTGGCCATTGAACGTGCCGAATACCGGAGTGCTGTATGTCGTGTCTTCTGGACGAAGCTTGGTACTCTTCAGCCATTGAGCCGTCCCGGTCTTCTTGTCAAACGCGATGATTCGGTAGGCTGGAATCGCCGTCTCGCCCCAGCCCGTCAATACGCCACTAATGACAACCAGGTCTTCGAAGACGACCGGAAAGTTCGTGCGTCCGCCGTATGTTGAGAGCATTCCATATTCTTCGTTCATGGAGTGTTCCCACAGTATTTTCCCAGTCTTGCCGTCAAGGCACTGGAACAGACTGCCAAGCCCAAGCACGTACACCGTGTCCGTTTCCGGATCGCCAACAACGCTCGACCAGCCAACTCGTTCCGCAGGCGCATCCGTCAGAAAAATGTTATGGATGCTTTCCCAGATGAGCTTGCCTGTCGCTGCATCCAGGCACACGGTCTTTTCGCCTTCTTTTGTCGTTTCAGGAAACGATCGACACACCGCGTAGACTCGACCATTCATCACAACCGGTGATGAACGTGAAACGGATTCCTTATTCTGCCACAAGAGATTGTCTCCCTTCGGAGACCACTTGTCGGGCAAACCAGTTTCCGTCGAAACAGCATCGAAGTTCGGACCGCGCCAATGAGGCCAGTCGTCACTGAAAGCCAACTGACTTATCACGCATAGACTTAGAAATGTGATCGTGGACGTTTTCATAATGGGGGTTTCCTCCGCAGTCCGTTGATTTATTCATCCAGCCAGTCACAACTGGCATCTTCGTGTGGCTCTCGTATTCGTTTCAACAATGCTGTCAATTCCTGTTGTTCGGCGAGATTCAAATGTCCAAGTTGTCGTTTGTGCATCGCCTGAACTTCCGTGGCCATTTCGTCAAGAAGCGCGAGCCCCTGCTTCGCAATGGCAATCTCAACAACTCGCCGATTTTCGTTGCGACGCTCACGAACAATCAGTTCCCGTTGCTCCAGGCGATCCAGCATCCGCGTGGTGTCTGGACTGCGGGAAATCAAAAGTTTGCCCAACGCCAGAGTCTGCATCGAATCCGGATAAACGGACCGCAATAGTCGAAGAGCGTTGTATTGCTGAGCTGACAACTGAAATTTCGAAAACAACTCGTCCTCCAACGCCTTAAGGCAGTCGTAGGTTCGCCACAGGTTCAGGAAGGCTTCCTGTTCCGGTGAATCAAATCTCGGCTTCCGAGTAGACGGTGGTGTTGAGGGTGTCGCCATATCCAAAGCATCACCGTTGCGACGACAATTGTCAAGACAACCATTTGGGCGGATTTGCCATCTCTCGGGAAATTCACCGCTCCCGCGCGAGCCGCACGCACACTTGCGGGGCAAAACTGTCCTTCGATGTTATTTGACGTGTTCGGCTGAAGCGACTGCCGATCAATTTGATATTTGATGAAGATCCAACTGTTGAAGATTACGCTCGCTAGGTCCGCGTGGGGGGCCAACGCCTCAATCTGCCGTCGCCTGACGCGAACATTCAGTCGGTGAAACCTGCAGAAACGGAACGCATGATTCTGCAAGCCGTCGAAATTGAAGTTTGGCTCACAAAACTCAATGGCTGAAACTTTACGGCCCTACATCGTTACGGGGCCAAACAGATCGTTTGCATCACCGCTGCTGTCAGAGAACGTATCAATTTCAACGCCAGCCTTGTTCAGCAGCGTTAGGTGCAGGTTTGACAACGGTGTGTGTTGTTCGTAACGAACATGCCGGCCTCCACGCATGTTCCCCGCTGCGCCGCCGGCAACCAGGATCGGCAAGTCCGTGTGATCGTGCGCGTCGGAATCGCCCATGCCACTGCCGTACATGTACAACGAATGATCCAGCAACGTTCCGTCACCCTCGCGAGTTGCCGCCATCTTTTCGAGGAACTCAGCAAACAGTGAAACGTGGAACTGATTGATTTTGGCCAGCTTGAGGAGCTTTTCGGGGTTCTTACCGTGATGCGAAACCGGATGATGAGCGTCTGGAACACCAGCTTCCGGATATGTTCGCGTACTCGCTTCCCGCGCCAACTGAAACGAAACAACTCGTGTGATATCGCCTTGAAACGCCAGCAGTTGCAAGTCGAACATCAGCCTCGCATGATCAGCATAGGCGGTTGGAACACCTACCGGGCGATCGAGATCCGGCAACGGGTTTTCAGCGACGTTTGCTTCTGCGCGTTGAATTCGTCGCTCAACTTCTCGAACACTTTCGAAGTACTCTTCAACCTTATTGCGATCTCCCGCACCGAGTTCCTGTTGAAAGCGTCGCATCTCCTGAGTGACGGAATCCAACAAGCTGGCTCGACGTTTTAATGCATTGCGGCGAGCTTCCGGCGTGCCGCCTTCTCCGAACAGATTCTCAAACACCAAACGCGGATGAGCCTCGGCTGGCAGGGGCGCTGTAGGCGACGACCATGATAAATTATTTTGATACACGCACGCATAACCATTGTCGCACTGCCCTGCATTGTTGAGCAGATCCATCGCGAGTTCCAGAGACGGCAATTGCGTCTTCTGTCCAAGATGCTGCGCAGCGATCTGGTCAACCGTCGTGCCGAGGTAATAATCGGAACTCTCAGTTCGTCGAGCGGTGGCGGCACTGAGGAACGCGGCATTCGATGTTGCATGCGACCCCGGATAGGCATTCTTCAATTCCATGCCCGAGACAACCGTTACATGCGACTTGATCTTCTCCAGCGGCTGCAAAGTAAAAGGCAACTTATCGAGCGTATCGCCTTCGGGCACCCAAGGTTCGGGATTGAATCCCATCGGAATGTAGACGTAACCCAACCTTCTTAATTTAGAAGGATTGGCCACCGTAGCTGCCATCGCAGTATTCGCCGGGATCATTGCATCAAGCAGTGGCAGCGCGAAAGCGACACCTGCGCCGCGAAGAAGCTTGCGGCGCGACACAGCTCGTTTCATGAAACTCATTCGACAGTCCTCTGTTGAAAAGGCACGCTGGAGACAATTCCAACGATCAATGACGAAAACCGGTAGTCGTGCTGCGCGGAACCACGAACAACCTGCCTCACAGCCGGGGCATCGAAATGTTCAATGCCACGACCCAACGCATAAGTTAGCAGTTTTTCAGTGATCGTCCCCACAAATATCTCGGGACGATTCAGAATATTCGATTCCAATTCAGCGAAGTTCGTGATTTGCGTCCCGTCAGGCAAAGTTCCGGATGCATCGATTGTTTGCCCATCATCGAAGGTTCGCCAACGGCCCACGGCGTCGAAATTCTCCAATGAAAAACCGATGGGATCCATCAAATCATGGCAACTTGCACAGGCCGTATTGGCGCGATGTTCGGCAAGTCGTTCGCGAATCGAGAGGTTTGCAGTTTCCATCTTTTCCTTCAGGCCTGGAACATTTGGCGGCGGCGGGGCGGGAGGCGTGCCCAGAATGTTTCCAAGAATCCAGTTGCCTCGAATTGTGGGTGACGTGCGAGTCGCATACGACGTGACAGCCAGAAGGCTGCCGTGTCTTAAAAGTCCGCCACGATGGCTGGCGGCGAGATCAACTTTGACCGGACGGAACTGGCTTCCGATCACGCCGGGGATGCCATAGTGCCGCGCGAGGCGTTCGTTTAAGAATGTTATGTCTGAATTCAGCAATTCCAGCACGCTGCAATCTTCACGCAGGACATGTTCGAAGAGCATTTCTGTTTCACGTCGCAATGCGAGACGAAGATTGTCGTCGAAGTCCGGAAACAGCCGCATGTCGGGATGGAGCGAATCCAGATTTCGTAAGTATAACCACTGTGCTGCAAAGTTGCTGACCAGCGATCGAGCACGATCGTCGCCAAGCATTCGCATAACCTGTTCGCCCAGGATTTCTGGTTCATGCAGGCGTTGCTGTTCGGCCAGTGTCAGCAACTGATCGTCTGGCAGACTGCTCCAGAGAAAGAACGATAAGCGTGATGCCAATTCCACGTCGGAGATTTGATAGGCAATTCCCGTCTCACGATCTGCTGGCTGAGTTTCCGAGCGAAACAGAAAATACGGGTTCACAAGAATCGCGGAGAGCGCGGACTGGATGCCGGCTTCGAAACCATTTTCATTCATCTCCTGCTCAAAGAATCGCATCGGCACGGCAAGATCGGATTCAGTGATCGGGCGACGATAGGCCAACCTCACAAGCCGCCCGAGTATCTTCTCTGCACATGTGTGAGCCTCGTCCAGACTTACCGGCGAACACACGAAAATCTGTCGTTGGCTTGGTGTCTGATTTAGCGCGACGGAAGATGGAGTTTCGGCATCAGATGTCTTTGAATTCAGCGGACCAACGATGGAAACTTCAAAGAGAGCCGGGTTGCGTCGTGGATGGCGATGACGATTGAAACTGGCTTCAAACGGCTGACGTTTGATTTCAGACAAAGCATTCGATGTCTGCAGGAACGTGACGCCGACCGTGTGTGGCCCAGCGGTCATTTGAAAGCGATTTTTAAGGCTCGCTTCGATGGACGAATCAACAGTCTCATAGTCTTGCTCTTTGGCCTTGTCTTTTTTCGACACTGTAAAGCGATGAATCCGCTGGCGATCAATCAGCACATCAATGTCATGCGAGCCGTTAAGGCCCTCGATGTTTTCATCGCGGTCTCGAGTGAGCCGCAATTGCATTTCATATTCGCCCGACGCTGGAAACTGGTATTCAAAGACTGTTCCGCCACGCGTGCCAAGTGGTAATCCTTCGACGTGCGATTCCTGAGTCCGATCAGCAGGCACCCGAACGTTAATGCCAGCCGGACTCTCCATTGCACGCCCCACGGCCAGTCGGCTGATTTGTTCGGCGGCCGTGATGTATCGACTGAGTAACACCGGAGGCAGGTCGCCGACAGTCACGTTGTCGAAACCGTGACCAGATTCATCCGCTGGCAGAACGGCGTTGACATCGACATCGAGCGCCAACAAATCTCGCACGGCGTTGTGGTATTCCGTGCGATTGAGCCGACGAATCGAATCCGTTCGCCCCGGCTGTGGATTCTTGATCGCTGCCTGATCAAGAATTGCTTCCAGCGCCGCGATCGATTGCTGGTATTCCTCATCAGCAGGATGAGTCGCGGTCGCCGGCGGCATCTGACGAGCGCGGAGGCGCTTGACGATTTTTTCCCAGATCGCTGAATCCCATGTCTGCGTGGAATGAGCGACGCTGGTGCCAAAATCTTCGAGGTTCAGGCTGGCTGTCATCTCAGCAGCGTTGTGGCATTCCACACAATACGTTTTCGTGAACTCCGCGACGGATTGCAGCGTGTTGTCTGCCGAAGTAATTCTCTCTTGCGACGAACACATCACGCCGCGAGCGAGCGTAACGATAAAAACCAACAACGTAAACTGGCGGGATGACAACACTATAGATCTCGCATTGGTTGAACGTAATTCCGGGTCGAACGCGGACTGACATG
>JANOZG010000114.1:0-6494 GCA_031429275.1 Planctomycetota bacterium | reverse complement strand
TACCCCTATTGCTGGGAAGACGCCGGCCGAGACGTCCAACGCTTCAGCTCCTACGAGTTCCATTTGGGCTCAGATGAGACGCCATGAAGTCGGTAATTTCGCTGCCAATTCCGACCACTAATTTCATCGTACTCGGTACAGAATTCGGTACCCAATTTGTTGCAAAGCGTAACAACACATTACACAATGTTAAAGTGCAGCCAACCAAGGTCCAAAACCGCATCGACGTAAGTGCTGAATTCTCAGTGAGTTACAAACGTCTCCCGTTCGCTCAAGGGTTGAGACGGTTAGTCCCGGCAGAAAGGACCTACATTGACAATCATCCGCGACTACACCCCAATCGGTCTCGTTCGCAGCCAATCTGTCAGGTCCGAAAAAATCACGGCACGATCTGGCTCAAATTCCAGTGTATGACAGGCATCAGGATAGCAGATCGAAGTAAAATCATTGCTTCTGAAAGTAGCGACTCTTGCTCGCGTTTTCGGGTTGTTGATAATTCTGTCGCGACCAGCCAACATCAGTAAAACGGGGCACTGAATCCCTGAAGCATGGCTTGCCACGATGTCGTCAAGATCCTTCCCCGAATTCAAAAAACTGCTGGTGACGGTGTGCAGCGCCAGAGGATCTTCGGCAATAAACTGACGCCACTCCGGCGTATCCGTAAACCAGTCCGGAGATCGCAACGGAATCGGGATGTCGGTCTTATTGATTTCCAGTCGCCTCGCGAGCCTCAGTTGAAATCGTTGCCGGAGATTCGGGCGAATCCGAGGCTCCAGACCGGGATACAACAACGCCAACCCTTGAAACTCAAAGGGAAACAGCGATACCGCAGCGGCCGCTGTTTTACCTCCCCAACTGATTCCGATAAGCACTATTGGCAACGACGCGCCTTCATGTGACTCCGTTTGATGCTCATGCTTTGCGAGTTCCGCCAGAGCGCGAGCGTCATTGATGAGTCGCATGCCATGCACCGCATGACCTCGCTGAAATCCATTCCAGCCGGAACCGCGTCGGTCTGCAAAATAGACATCGAACCCAGCCTCAGCCATCGCTCGTGAAGAAGCTTTGTACCAGCCGGAATGACTCTGAATCCCATGCAGCGCGATCACGATGCCGCGAGGTGTTTGTGACCGCCAGTGTCGAAAGTGAATTTTGTAGCCATCCGATGCCGTGAAGTTCCGAATCAACGGCTCAATCATCGCGGCACCACTTCCTCCACCGCACGCGCGAATGCGCCAAATGCTCCCTGGTCAAAAAGGACGAACTTGACGACGGAGGGGTTTTGATGCCAGCGAACAAAGTCCATTGTGGTCTTGACCAGATTTGCCGCTGCCAAATCGATTGGATAGCCGTAGGCGCCTGCACTCAACGCGGGAAAGGCGACGCTGGCACAGTTATGCTTGACGGCCAGTTGCAGACAAGCTCGACAGGCCATCGCAAGCTGTTCTGGTTCGCCTTGTCGTCCGCCTTTCCAGATTGGACCAACGGCGTGGAAGACATAATTCGCTGGCAAGTCACCAGCGGCCGTAGCGACCGCGCTTCCAGTGGGACAACCTTCAGGATATTTCTCTGCCGTTTCTTTCATGATCGACGGGCCGCCGGCCTCATGGATAGCGCCATCCACACCGCCACCACCAGCCAGCGCGGCATTGGCAGCGTTAACAATGGCATCGACATGCTGGTGTGTGATATCGCCTTGAATCAGTTCGAGACGACAAGGGCCGAGTCTGACGATCATTGAATAGTTCACAAAAGTTTCGTTGTTGCGATTTGCCGAGTAATCTTCTGGCCGCTAAGTCTAACGGAATTTGCTTGTGCTTCCGAGTTTCAGTTGCCCAGTGCCAATCGCTTTCACTGAGATTCTGAGGATTTTTCCGTTTTGTCTTCAAGCGGCACCAGCGGAGTTTCAACAGCTCGCCCCGCGGCCCACAAACGCAGACTTCGAAGCGCCCGCTGCCCGCGAAGAAAATACATGTCATCCAGTTTCGACAAACGATCACGACATTCCTGAACTGCATCCTCTTTCCATGTGACATTAGATGCAGTCGCCAAACCTGTGGAGATCATCCATTCCGAAATCGCCAAAGCAATATCCTCATGCCCACGGAAGGACGGATGAACGTGATCGACCAACACGCCATCACCTGCGATTCCGTTCGAGCAACGCTGCGTCAGAAGTTCATCGGCATCAAGCAGCGGCACGGATTCCTGTGAAGCGACATCACGCATTCCGTTTTCCAGCGTCGTCGTAATTCGCAATGGGCAGATGTCTTCGTCTTTTGCTCGCCGAAAGGAGGCCGCTGCGCCAGAAAAATCCATGGCCGCCAATTGCAGCTGTCCGAGTTCGTACCATGCCAGGGCATATCGTTCGTCTTTGGTGATAGCCTGCCGCACGACAGCGATCCCTTGACTCGCATCAATCCCCGCCAGCTGCCGCGCTTGTTTAAGGTCGGCAAGGATTTGTGACTGAACCTCCGCTGACGTCGTGTCGGAAAACTCGGATTTGAATGGCGGGCAATCGCAGAGGTTTGACGGAGGCAACACCAACAGTAAGGGCACGTGGCAATCGCGACATAGCCCGGACATTGATCGCAAGTCTCCGGCGAACGACGCGGCAATTTGAGACGCAAGTTTGTCATCGCGACGATACTTCGCGAGGCCATCGTGCTGATCGAGCTTCGTGGTGACTTCCGCAGGAAGGGTCGCGTGGCTGACACTGGCCTCCTGTGCAGGCTCATTTTCCAGTTGATCAGCCCCCTTCAATGCTCGCTGCAGAATCCGAAAACTCCTGAGATGATTCAGCGCAGATAAGGAAGGGGCAGTAACAGTCGCAGATTCTCGTACGTCCTCGAAAGAAATGTGCTCCAGAAATTGGTTGTGGCCGCCGCAGAAAATGTAGAGGTCCGGTTGATATTCCACACATTCACGCATGATTGGCAGCAGCCGATAACTGGCATACGACACGCCACCACAGTTCACGACTTTCCATCTCTTCGACGCATCAGCGGCTTCAAGAGCAATCTGCAGATACGTCGGAAAACTGGTTTCAATTGAAAACGGATTGCCTTGAACGGTTGAGCCACCGAAAACAAAGATGCGAAATTCGTCTGCCGGTTTGATTGCCTCAAACGAGACCTCTTTAAAATAGCCACGCCGCGCTGGTGATGTGTGGAACTCCCGGCCATCGGCTGTTTTCTCGAACAGCGGGCGAATCGCATTGAAACCAACCAGCGGATCGTCGCCGATTTGCAATTCACCCCACCCAGCGAAAATGCACACCAGTTCTATCAATCCGAAAACGCTCAAGCCAAGCACGATTGCAACTAGTCGAAACAGCCAGACTCGCGAGGGAGATTTACTACGCGAGGCATCCTGTAAAACTACAGGCTTGTTCCGAGGACTTGCTGATTCAGTTGAGTTCATTGCAACGATCGCAGGAGTGCCTCTATCTCTTCTTTCGGCATCACACCAACAAAGTCCGCAACCTGGACACCATTTCGAAAGATACGAACGTCTGGAATTGAATTGACTTGCAGGTGATTAGAGATTTCAGAGTTTTGATCAATGTCAACTTTGACGACTTCCAGTTTGTCACCCCATTTTTTCTTCAACGCTTCCAGTGAAGGTGCCATTTGCCGACACGGACCACACCAAGGTGCCCAAAAGTCGACGAGCACGAGCTTCTGATCAGTACGGGACACCAGTTCCAGAAATTTCGCTTCTTCTAATTTGATGGAGCCGCTCGCTGAGAGAACCATAACTTCCGCTACACCATCCGGTGCACCTGCGATGGGTTTTCCCGTCGATGGAAGATCGTTGCAGCCTGGCAAGGTCAAGACAGCAACTGCGGTAATAATTGCGAGCCGAATTTGGATGTTCATCTTGTCTTCTGCAAACCAATTCAAAACCTGAGGATTTGTCCTGAAAAGTTCTCCATCATTCACCGTTGGCTGAACTTCCAGTCTTTTGGAAAATGATGGACTGAAACTCTGTCTTCCATTTTGCAAACTCTATCATTGTCGCGGGACATGGACCAAGACACAGCATTGAAATGCGTAATTCTTGCAGTTTGGCCGACGTTCCGGTCCAGAGAGTGAGGGAATCTTGCAATTTCGGAGGTTTTCGCCTGTAAGATCTGCGTCCGCAAGTCTAAATTTCACTAACTGATGTGGAATGCGGCGCGCCGACGGCGAAGAACTGCCGCAACACACAGGTTTTTACTGACTATTTCTGTGTCCTGTGAATTGATGTCTTTGGGAGAACTCTACAAATGTCGGTAACACTGACTGAAGCAGCTGCAAGCGAAATCAAGCGAGTGATGACGGAACAGAACCGTCCGGAACTAAAATACGTCCGCGTAGGTGTTGCTGGCGGAGGATGCAGCGGGTTCCAGTATTCATTCGATTTCACAAATTCTTTCGATGAATCAGCAGACGTCATGGTTGAACACCATGGTGTTGGTGTCGTTGTTGACAAGAAGAGCGACCTGTTTCTTGATGGAACAGAAATCGACTTCTACACCGGTCTGGAAAAACGTGGCTTCACATTCAAGAATCCAAACGCGGTGAAATCATGTGGATGCGGCAGCAGCTTCTCTGCATAACGCAACATGCAGCCATCCCGAATGGATGACTTGTACTCGGCACTCAAAAGCCCCTGGCAGCACAAACTGCCAGGGGCTTTTTACGATCGGTAAGCGACTCCGGATCAACCGGCCTGCTTAACAAGGGCTGAAGGTTCTTGACCCAAGAGAGCCTTCCGGCTCGTTCGCATCAGTCGCTCACGTTGTTCGCTTCCCGATTGATGCGATCTTCATTCGTGGTAAGACTCCAATCCGCGTGATCCAGACATCAACGCTACTCATTGAGTTGCCAGAATGTGTCAACCAACTCTGGAGCCTGTTCTGAACCCGCAATCTGTATCCTGTGGCAACTGCGGTGCATCTCTGAATCTGCCGGCTGGTGTTGGGTTCGTCACATGCCGTCATTGTGGTTCGGCGCTCAAAGTTCAACACACCGAGAGCGTGGCATTCACCGAAGTTCTGGAGACGCTGAAGGAACAGTCTTCTCGCATCGCTCAGAACACCGAAGCCCTTCAAATTCAGAATGAAATCGCGTTGCTGGATCTGGATCTGCCTCCGTTGTTCCGTCATGACTTTGCTGACAGCGATTTGGAATGGCATCGTTCTGACAGAAAGATGGGCTGCAAAAAATGGGTCTATATTCTTGACACGCATCTTTTTGTCAGTACCTCGGCGATAATGCGCTTTGCTTTAGGGGCACTGCGACGCAGTGAATATGCCATCATCGTTGTGCATTGCGCACATCGTGACAGAAAGCGAGAGTCAGACAAACAGGCACGGACCTTTTCCACCACCCACCATATGCCAGTGATTTCGAAGAGATCTCATACGCCCCATCGAAGGCAATCGGCGTCTCATCAGAAGAAACAGTTGTAGAACCGGCGATCGCAATGTCCGGGACTGCAACAAGCCGTCGGGATTTATTAGCTTCAAGATCCAGGACGCTAATTCAAACTAATGCCTGCAGGTAGACGTGGTCCCTATTATCACCACAGTCATTCTCCTGAGCGACTGAATGCGTCGGAAGAATAAGAGAAAGAAGCGACCAGACTTCATAGAATTGGTTAGCAGATCTACCCACCGCTCGACTCCCGGCGTTGTTTCAGCTTCATCCAAATTACATGCAGGGTGATAATCCTGTGGCATTCGTGCGACGGCGTGGTGGTTCAATCGTTTGAAGTCGCTGGGGCAAAGGTAGCTGCCTGTTTTTTAGAAAAAATCAGGGATAAGAGAACGCGTCTCAATGGAGTTGCTTGATTTTCTTACCCCGTAATCTTCTTGCCATAAATTGCGATTATGCTGTTACTGGTGTTGGAGCAAACCCTGCTGCAGCCAGCGACTCTGTCGGCAATGCTTTCCCCAGTGGCAACGTAACCTTCACGACTCGTCAAACTACGCGCGTAATCACGATCCCTGTGCGTGGGGAAGCAACTGTTGAGTCCAACGAGAGTCTTGGAGCGACATTATGCAACGCCATCGGAGCATCTTCGTGCGACATGGATTCGGCGGCGTTGTTTGCGAGGGCCGTGTGCTGAAGTTTGGGGTTGTAGTGCAAAGTGCTTTCCGCTTTGATTCCGATTCGGACATCGACTTTGCGAATTGAAGGCTGAATGCAGGATACTTCGTCGAATCCTCAATGGCCCCGTGTCTGAATTACTTGTCTGGAAGGCAGTTCGATGCGTTGTCTTGGTTTGGACATCGGTTCTTCATCCATCAAAGGGGCGGTGCTGAATCTGGAGACTTCTCAGGTTTCGCATATCGTCAAAGAACCTTTTCCAGATGCCATAGGCGGACTGCCGCCGGGGTTTTAAGAAGTGAATCCGCAGCACATCAACAGGCGAGCCTAGAGCGTCGTTCATCGTCTCGACGAGCACGCTCCGCATGCAAATGACTTGTTGAGTAGCGCTCAAAT
>JANOZG010000113.1:0-2292 GCA_031429275.1 Planctomycetota bacterium | reverse complement strand
GCTGCCGAATTTGGAAGAAGGGGGAGTCGGTGCCAGAATCGGTGCGTTCAAGCCACCGAACAATGCAACTACGTTCAACTTTACACAGATGATCACGGTAGATTTCGGCAGCCGAACTCAGAATCCGCTGATTACGGGCGTCGTTTATACGGATTCCGACAGTAACAACTTCTACACAATTGGTGAGGCCATTCGAAGCGGCACAGTGACAGCAACGAATACTTCGACCGGTGCTGTCTTTTCCGACGGAGTAGGCTTTTCCGGCGGATACGGTTTCGTTGTGCCGGCTGGTACCTACTCGGTGACAGCCAGAATCACAGTCAACGGTGCGGTCAGGATCTATCAGCGTCCGGGAATCCTTGTCGTAGGAGCGGATAACGTCAAAGTGGATTTCGAAACAATCTCCGGTGATTCAACCCCGGTCGCGCTGACGCTTGGGTCCAGCACGACGACGCTGTTTGAGAATGGCAGCGGAAATAGTGTCGTCGTTACCGTCAGTCGAAACGACGATACTTCGGCGGCTCTTCTTGTGAATTTAACGTCCGATTCCTCAGCAAATCTGACGCTGCCTGCGTCAGTGACAATTCCAGCAGGTCAGACCTCAACGACCTTTACAGTCAATGCCGTTGATGATGGTATTATTGATGGAAATCAGACTGTCAGAATTACGGCGACAGCTCTGGGGATTCAGTCGGCAAACAGGTCTGTGGTCGTTACTGATCGCACGCGTCCCGCGTTTCGGGACAGTAGCCAGTCAGCAGTAACGACTCTTCCGACATTCACCTGGTCCAGTGTTTCAAATGCTGTCAGCTATCAGGTGTATGTAAGTAACATCACCTCAGGCCAGGCTCAAGTGATCAACGTGACTGGAATAACAACCACGAGCTATACGGCAACAACCGAACTTCCAATCGGAAATTACAACGTCTGGGTCCGTGGATTTACTTCGACGGGGCTGGCGAGTGTATGGAGTTCTCCTTCGATCTGGTATCTTCGTCCAACGACGACCATCCTGAACTCCGGTCGTACGGAAACGAGTAATTCTTTCTCAGTCGCCTGGAATCCGATTCTGGGAGCAGAAACATATGACGTCTGGATTGACCGTCTAACCTCTTCGACGTTGGAATACTTTAGAAACACCAGCGTCGCTGGAACATCTGTTGCCGTGACTGATTTCGCGGTCGGACAATACGCTGTTTGGGTACGAGGCCGAAATAGTGCTGGCGACTATGGTGCATGGAGTCCGCGGGCCACGATCAATGTCAACTACGCACCCTCTCAGGTTGCTGTAACTGGGAGCAGTCTCTCATCGCAACCAACACTGACATGGTCGGCAGTCAATGGTGCTGCTCAATACCAGGTCTGGGTCAATAATCTTTCAACTGGCGCAACTGCAGTTATCAACAACGCCAATGTTCAAACGACCAGCTTGGCAATGAACACTCTGCCAGCGGGATCCTACCGAGCGTGGGTTCGTGGGCGGGACCTGAATGGCGGAGACTCCTATGCATGGAGCACTGCATTCGAATTTGAAATCGGGCGATCACCGCGAGTCTTAGGGCCAGTGAATACGGTTCAGTCTGCTCAGCCCACCATAATCTGGACTGCTGTGGCAGGTGCGATCCGTTATGAAATCTGGCTGACAAATTTGACGACTGGCCAGCGAGTCGCCGCTAATTCAAATCTGCCATCAACCTCCTTTACCCCTGCTCAGAATCTTCTGAGCGGCAACAGTTTTCGTGTCTGGATCCGCGGGTTCGACAGCTTAGGTACGGCAACTGCATGGAGTTCGGCAGTTAACTTCTCAATCGCGTCCAACAGTCTCGACCCCTCAACGATTGGGTCAGAGTTGCTGACAGTGGACGAACTTGCATTGGAACACGTCTTCGCATCTGCGGGTGAGTGGATTACAGATGTGGCGGCAAATGAAGATCAATCCGCAGCCATGCAAAACGATGCTGCCAACATACAAAGCGTTGAAGTTGAACCAACGGAGACTTCGGGCACGGCAGGTTTGTTGGCATCTGCTTCATTGGCCGGAAGCGAACCGACACGTCTTGTAAAACTGGATTCCGAAGGTGATTCGAGTGCAGACGGCAAGCGTTGTATTGAATTACTGTGATGCTGACCAGGACTGAAGAATGTCCATTTCGATCGAACGGCAGGCAACTCTGGCAAATGGATTTCTGATTCTTTCAGCCGTTTCCATTGCATTAATTCCTGCCACGCATGTCATGGGAATCTGCTGCACGGGTCTGATGGGGTTGTTTCAAATCTTTTCAGGGGTCACGG
>JANOZG010000112.1:0-6316 GCA_031429275.1 Planctomycetota bacterium | reverse complement strand
GTCAAAGGTCCGCCAGCTCTACGCCGAGGGCAAGGTCGGCCGCGCCGAACTGCTCGAATCGGAGGCCAAGTCCTACCATTCGGCCGGCACCTGCACCTTTTACGGCACCGCCAACTCCAACCAGATGCTGATGGAGATCATGGGCCTGCATTTGCCGGGTGCCAGCTTCGTCAATCCGGGCACCCCGCTGCGCGATGCGCTGACTCGCGAGGCCACCCGCCGCGCCCTGTCGCTCAGCGCCGAAGGCAATGACTACACGCCCATCGGCCACATCGTCGATGCCAAGGCCATCGTCAACGGCATGGTTGGCCTGCTCGCCACCGGCGGCTCCACCAATCACACCATGCACCTCGTCGCCATCGCCGACAACGTTTCGGCAGCAACCAACGCTCCAGTGGCAGTCATCGCAGCCAATTCAAGAAAGCTTCGTTACGAATGGAAGCCCGGTTCGGAATACATTTATCAATTTACGATTCAGGAAGGAGAAGGCGACGGCTCGTCAAAGACTACAGGAGTATGTTCATACCGCGTCGAAGGCGGTGCCAGTAAGATGGCCGATGATGAAGAAGGCTCCGGAACAGGATTTGTCGTCGATCCCAATGGTATCCTTGCGACGTGTGCTCACGTCGTCGAAGGTGCCAAGCGAATGGAAGTGAATCTGGGAGGTCAAAGTTATCCGGCGACCGTCATCGCTGTTGACGCCAAAGCAGACGTAGCGCTGATTCGGATCAATGCCAATGGCCTAAACGCGCTGCCGTTGGGCGATTCAGAATCGGTGCAGCTTGCAGAATCCGTGCGAGCGATCGGTTATCCGCTGTCGGACGTGCTGGGCACCGACGTTAAAGTGACGACCGGCACCGTGGCTGGAATTGTTCAGGACAAGCAGCGTGGCAAACGCATTCAAATTGATGCATCAATCAATCCCGGCAATAGTGGTGGTCCCGTTGTGAATTCGGCCGGGCAGGTGATCGGTGTTGCAAGTTCAAAACTCTCCGGCTCATCAGTGACGTCTGTTGGATTCGCATCCCCCATTAATGATCTGCGCACGCTTGCTGCAACAGTCAACATGCAGTTTACCGTCACACCGAAAGGACAGGAATTGGCCGGTACTGAGGTCGCTCGCCGCGTTACGCCGGCAGTTGCTTACATTCGAGTTTGGGGAAACAGTGGCGGACGCCTTCACAGCATCAGCTACACAGCGTCGTTCTCAGAGTCTCAACAGAGAAGCGGTCGTCGGATGGGGCGCGGCTTTGCAATGCCACCGATGCCTTCGTTCCCCTCACATACGTCAGACCAGGGCAAATTGGTTGTAAACAGTTTAGGGGAAGTATTGGAATTCAGTGGCAAGGAACAACTACCAGCCGTTCTCGGACCTGTCGGGACGTTCTTTCTTGAACCTCTCGACGCCCATTCAGAAACTGAATGGCAGACAGAATCGGAAACCAATCTGCAGCGAATCAAGCGTGACGACAACAGTCCGTTTGGTGGTCCATTTGGCGGACGACGAAGTTTCGGGGGCCCTCCAGGATTTCCCGATCCATTTGGTCGAGATCGTGAAGATGAAGTGATTGAAACGATTCCGGCGTCAGAAAAAACAACATATCGAGTCGAGAATACACTCAACAACAGGATCTCACTCGCCAAGTCATATGAATTCACTGCCACTCGAACCAATGGCGAGATGTATATGAACATTCGCGGCAACGGAACCGTCGTGTTTGACACAGAGCGCGGGATGCCAAGCAGCATGGAATTCAATACCCGAATTCAGCAGAAAGATGGCGGTAATTCTGTCGATGTGCCTGTGAAAATTACTTACACACTTCGAAGTGTTGAAGAGATTCAGCGTGAAAGAGATCAGGCGGAAGCAGATCGCAAAAAGCAGGAACTAGAAAAATCCACGCCGAACCCTGAACTCGTGGACGAAGTCCTGGCCCAGATCAAAGCTCAAGAGGGCGGTGCAGGAGCATTTGTTCCCCTGAACAGATTGAATCAGTTGGCGGTTGTGGATTCCAGGCGTGACGAAGTGATCAGAGTGATGAAGAATCATATGTCCAACAGCAACAATATTGTCAAGAAGTTAGCGACCGAAGTATTTTGCTTGTATGCCACCGTCGAACATCTGCCCGAACTTCGAAAAGTCCTCGAAGACAAAGATGGACTGATGATGGATGCCAGAAAACGTGCGTTTCAGACCATCGCCAAAGTAGGCACGGCGGAAGACTACCCAACGCTGATTTCTCTCATCAGCGACAGTTTCATTCGCACTGATGTGAAGAATGCGTTGATCAGTATCGGGCCGCCGATTGAAGATCCGATCTTAAAGCAGATTGAATCTGTGACGGACATCTTCGCACGAAACGAGTTAATCGAAGTGTTGAAAAAGGTTGGCACGAAGAAGAGTATCGAGACGCTGGAAAAACTCGCGAAAGACGGACACGCCCGTCACAATGCAACGCAAGCACTGGATGCAATCCGGGCAAGGATGTGATAGTGCCGCGAGAGGTTTTGCGCAGCGTCGTCGTAGCACAGGCTTCAAGGATGATCGGTTTGCAGAAGACAGACTTGTGTCCTGCATGGCTCATTTTGGGGTATGACGGACTTCCAGTCGGTCGATAACCGTTGCCGCCGACGGACTGGAAGTCCGTCGTACAAAACAACTCAACCCCAATTCTGAAGGTTGAAACGCACTGAATGCCTGTTCCGAATCCTTACGATCGCCCTTCAACGTACCAGTGCAGAGCCCTTCGCGTCGTTTGAATTCGTCCATTCGGCTGCGGGCTGGGCAGGCACTGCAACGGCATCGGGCCGGAACTGTGCTTCATACAATCGACGATAAACGCCATTCATCGCCAGCAGGCTCTCGTGAGTTCCCTCTTCGACGATCTGACCATGATCCAGGACGAGCAGCCGATCAGCCTGCTGCAACGTCGTCAGGCGGTGAGCGATCGCAATTGTCGTGCGACCCTTGATCAGGTTGTCCAGAGCCAACTGGATGTCGCGTTCCGTTTCATTGTCAACAGAAGATGTCGCCTCGTCCAGAATCAGAATGCGTGGGTTCACCAGCAACGCGCGGGCAATGCTGATTCGCTGCCGTTCTCCACCGGATAACAACTGGCCACGTTCGCCAACGGTCGAATCATAGCCATCAGTCAGATTCATAATAAAATCGTGAGCCCGCGCGGCCTGAGCAGCAGCCATCACTTCTTCTCGCGATGCGTCCGGCCGACCATAGGCGATGTTTTCAGCAATCGTGCCGAAGAACAAAAACGGTTCCTGCAGCACAAGCCCGATTTGTCGGCGCAGATCACTGAGACTTAATTCGCGAACATCGATCCCATCCACTCGGACCGCACCGGATGAAACGTCGTAGAAGCGACACAGTAGATTTATGAGCGTTGTCTTGCCTGCACCACTTGAGCCAACAAGACCGATCATCTCGCCTGGCCGAATCGAAGTCGAAACACCGGCCAGAATTTCCCGCGATCCAAAATTGAACCGCACATTTTCCAGTTCAACAGCACCGGACATGTGAGTCAATCGCACTGGATTTTCAGGTTCCGGTACGCCCGGCGTACGATCCAGAATCTCGAACAAGCGATTAGCACTCACCGCCGCACGCTGCGTCGCTGCAGCCATCCTGCTCATGGAATCAAGACGCGAATAGAATCGAGAAATGTATGCGACGAAAGCTGTCAGCACACCGACTGTAATTCGATGTTGACTGACCGCATAGACGCCACAGCCCCAGACAACCAGCAAGCCAAGATCCGTCAACAAGGCGACAATCGGGCCAAAATACGACCAGGTGCGGTTAACTTCATCATTCGCTGCCAGCAGAACTTCATTCGCTTTTCGGAAGCGTTCAATTTCGCGGCGCTCCTGAGCGAAGGCCTTCACAACCCGAATGCCTGGAATGGTATCCGCCAGCACACTGGTCATCGCTCCCATCGCTTCGTTACCAGCGGTGAAACGGTTCAACAATCGATCGCGCACACTTTGCACCAGCCATGCAATAAACGGCAGCGGAACCAGAGTCGCCAAAGCCAGCCAGGGATCGATGCTGACCAAAATCACAGCGCTCATGGAAATCAGTAACACGTCTGCGGCAAAATCAATGAACTGCAATGACAGAAAACTACAGATTCGATCCGCATCGTTACTCACGCGCGATATCAAATCCCCGGTGCGGTATTCGGAAAAGAAATCCTGCGACAAGGTTTGCAGGTGAGCGTAAGTCCTGTTGCGTAAGTCGGCGACGATACGTTCTGCCGTCCATGCCAGCACAAACGTACGAGCCCACGACAGCAACCACGACGCCACAGCCGCGCACGCCAGACCTGCCAGAAACCAGGGCACACGATCGATCTGCGATTCATCGCCGTTCTGATAAGGAATCAAAACGCTGTCCAACAGCGGCATCGTCAGGTACGGTGGTACCAAAGTTGCCGCTGTCGCAGCGATCGACAGCAGGCAACCAGCGACAACTTGTTTCCACCACGCTTTCGCGGAGCAGCCAAGTCGCCACATGGATCCATACATTGATGTCGAACTCGCGGCGTTGGTCTCAGTCATGCAGTAACCGTGGGTTGATTCTGTGATGTAACTCTATCAGCGCTCGTAGATTTGATTTCAAGCGTATTGCAATCACCTGATCAAGACTGCACCGCCGCTGATTCTGCGGGATGCGATGGCCTCGAAGTTGCCGACCCTGTCGACTGCTGAGGGTTGGCCGTCATGCTGATAGGAGCAAGATTCTTTCGGCTGACATAATCCATAAGAAAGTCGACCGTTTCATCCACCGTGTCCGCCTGCAGCAGCAGTAGATCGCCTGGTCGCAGATTGTTGAGTGCCGTCTCCGCTGCCACGAGCGCTCCTTCGACCGTACAAATATTCTTGGCGCGAGTTCCGCGATTCAGACCAGATTGAAATAAGGCAATCGTTTCTCCATCGGCTCGGCCACGTTTGTAGTGACCTTCGTAGACGTAGACGTCGTCAAAGTGATTCCCCAGCTGTTCTCCCTGGCGTTCGATGTCGCAGTTGCGACGATCACCAGCTGTCGAATAAACAACACTGCGGCGGTTTCCTGGGAGAGTTTCGACGGCTTTGATCAGCGCGTCAAGAGCAGAAGGATTGTGGCCATAATCGACGACCACTATGGCTTGATTGATTTCGACGATATTGAATCGCCCCGGAGACTGTTTCAAGTCAGGATGGAATGTACGAAGTCCCACCTGAATTTGTGACAAAGGCAGCCTGAGCGACCAGGCAGCAGCGGCAGCTGCCAGAACATTTTCCACTTGAAATGCGACATGGCCCTTCATTGTCACAGGGATGTTCGTCAGAGTATCGATGATCGTTTCTATGCCATCTTCCACCAGAACGATTGACCCATTACGCACGAAGATCACAGGCTTTCCGGCACTTCTGTGGGCAAACAGTGTCGGATGATGTTCAGCGATTGCAAACATCAAAGATCGGCCTGGACATTTTTCACTCATTGGAGCCACAAAAGGATCCGCCGCGTTCAACACAGCAGTCCCTGTTGGCTTGACGACATCGACGATTGTCCGTTTCACCAACGCAAGTTTCTCGAGCGTATCGATGCCTTCAAGGCCAAGGTGATCGCCCTCGCCGATGTTTGTAACGACCGCAACATCGCACTGATCAAATCCAAGGCCAGCTCGCAGTATTCCACCACGCGCCGTTTCCAGAACTGCCGCCTGAACTTGAGGATGGGCAAGAACTGTCTGCGCACTGACTGGACCACTGCAATCGCCTGTATCGATGCGACGGTCGTCGATCCAAATCCCGTCAGTGCAGGTCATACCAACCTTGCTGCCATCACATCGCACGATATGCGCGATCAGACGCGTCACTGTTGTCTTGCCATTCACCCCGGTCACGGCCACGGTTGGAATGCGTCCGGTTTCACCTTCTGCAAACATCAAATCAATAATCGCGGCACCGACGTCTCGTGGTGTTCCTGACGAAGGGGACAAGTGCATTCGCAATCCGGGAGCTGCGTTAACTTCAACAATCGCACCGTTGGATTGGTCAAGCGGTCGACCAGGATCGAGCGCCACGATGTCGATGCCGGCAACATCAAGTCCGATCACTTGAGCCGCTTCGATGGCACTTGCTGCAAAAAATGGATGGATGTCGTCTGTTATATCGACTGCTGTTCCGCCGGTGCTGAGGTTCGCGTTCCGACGCAGCAATGCAACCTGACCAGCTTCCAGTACAGAAGCCAGAGTGAAACCCTGTTCAGCCAGGATCGTTACGGACGTTTCGTCGTTCTTCAGTCGAGTCAATG
>JANOZG010000111.1:0-3438 GCA_031429275.1 Planctomycetota bacterium | reverse complement strand
CCCTACCTGGCCGAGCTGGGTATACGTCCAACCGCGATTGTATAAGGCCTTTGCTTTCTGGTCGCTCGGCGCGTCTGACATTTCAATCACGGATGTGTAGTCCGCAAGGGATTTCTCCGTCTCGGCGAGCTGGCCATACGTCACACCACGATTGATCAAGGCGTCTGCTTCCAGGTGGCTCGGCGCGCTTGGCATTGCAATCACGGTCGTGTAGTCCGCCAGCTCTTTCTCCGTCTCGCCGCGTTGGCCATACGTCACACCGCGATTGTAGGTGGCGTTCGCCTTCAGGCAACTCGGTGCATCTGGCATTTCAATCACGGATGAATAGTCCGCAAGTTTTTTCTCAGTCTCGCCGAGCTTGCCATACGTTACACCTCGATAGACCAATGCCTTTGCTTTCTGATTGCTCGGCGCATCTGGCATTTCAATCACGGATGTGTAGTCCGCAAGCTCTCCCGTGAAGTCACCACTCTCATACTTCACTCTTGCCGCTTTCCACACGCCCTGAAGCTTATCAATGCACCGCAATTCTTCAGCCACTTCTAATGCGGCACCGTAGTTTTTCTGGTTGAGGTGTTTCTCATACTCCCGGTTAATTTGTTCCCGGACAGGGATTTGGAACTGGTTATCCAAAGCAAGGGCCGACTCACGATAGGCATCGGCCCGGCTTCCGAAGCCTGAACTCAACTTGAGTTGTTTCAGCAAATCATCAAGAGTGAACCAGACCTTGAGAAACCTGGCAATCAACTGAAGTGGTTTGCCTCGCTGGTTTTTGACTTCCAGGCAGAGTCGCATGAGTGGTTCGGAGAGTTCGTAATAGCTTTCTTTCCCGCGTTTCGCTGATTGGACGTAGCGTTTGTTTCGCAACTCGCCCAATTGTTTTGAACAACTTCGCTCATCAATGTACGTCAACGCCGCGATTTCTTTGACGGTCGTGGCTCCAGTGACAGCGGCCAGGCACTGCACGATTTTGGCTTGTTGCGCGGGCAACGATCGTACGCGTTCCTGAAAATAAGGGGTCAATTCATCGGCCAACGTCTCGAATGCTGCGACCAGATCGTCCAGTGAGTCTTTCGTCAGGAATTCGCTTAGCAGCACATACATCCGATGATTTCCGCCTGCCAGATGGTGCAGTGATCGAATGCGATATCGCCCATCAGCAGTATCCAAAAACTGCACCAGTTCACGGTTTTCGTTTTCAACCGAGATATTGCGAATCAGAATCCGGGCATCTTCGAACGACAGCGGAGCGAGGTGGTGAATATCGAAGAATCCCCAGAAGGGAAAGTCGCGATCGGAAACAGCGTCGAAGATCTGTTGTGCGGTCGCTAATGTTGCCACACGTCCTTTTTCCTGAAGGAAGGCTCGCCAGCGTTTCTGCCCCTGATCTCCCAGGCCCTTGAACGCAGCATCGAGGTTCTCAACGATCAACAGCAGATACCGATGCCGCAAACGTTGATGGATTTCCGCAAGTATGGCCTCGGCCGCATCGTCCGGCGACAGGCCGCGAAAAAGGGCTCGATAGTCCACGTTGAATTCATCGGGATATGCTGCGGCAAGGCGATCGGCGATGCCCAAGGCCAGATCAATCAGCCCTGTAATCGTGTCGTCCTCACCCAGCCACGCAATACGCATGACATCCTGCAGTTCAGATAGTTGCGTCAATCGATGCTGCGCCAGAGTCACCATGTTGGTCTTGCCACTTCCTCGCGGTCCGATCAACAACACATGGTGTTTGTCTCCTGTCAGCATGCTGCGTTTTAAGCGATCAACGATTTTCTCAAGCAATCGGTGACGCTGTACAAAGATACGTTCCAGAACTTCAGGATCGGTGTTGCTCGGAGTGAACACGGAAATCGGATGGCGTTTCATGCTATTGACCTCCCTGCTTCAAGCCGTGGGCGATGAGCCACCAGCGTCGTATTAACGGAAATCGAAACGTGTAGTGTTTTGCGTCATCAGCGATCAGATAATGATCCTGAGCCAGGAGGCGCAGCAGCTCAATCACAGCGTCGCGATCATCCAGAGCCATCTTTGACTTCACGGCAGCCCACACATCGTCAATCGATTGAGGCTGATCTTCACAAGCAATGTGATCCAGGATCCGACGTGAGACCAGATGCCGCTGAAGAATGCTGCCATTCACATCGACAAAGCTGCCTTTGTAGTAGATCTCCAGGCGATCGCGAAAATGCTGCATCTCCCAATCGTCTTTGTCGTCAACCAACTGACGATTGATTATGCTGTTCACTGAAGACTCGATGACCGGACCATCCTGCTCGGCCAGACGACTCACGACACGTTCAATGTAAAATGGCACACAATCTGTCTGCCGCGCAATTCGATTCGCAATGACGTCCATGTCCTCGGGCGAAACCAGGACTTGTTCCTTGTTCATCAACTCTTTTGTGAGCTGAACCGCATCCGGAAGTTGAAGTGGATGAATTTCCAGCGCGGGCATGTCATTCACAGGCTGGCTTGCATGAACATCTCCGCGAAGTGAGGCAAGCACATGATGCAACCCGACGGAACCGCAGAAAATCATCCGCATGTTCGTGTTTTCATGCCGCGCCGCTCGCAGCGTATCCAGAATTGCTAATGCAAAGTTGTCAGTGACTCCAGCTTTTGCATCCTGACTCGCGATAGACTGGAGCATGTAAGGCAACTCATCAAACATCAGCACAAAGAGCGTATCCGGGCTGTTCGCACTGATCGCTTGAGACGTCTTTTCAATCGCCTTTTGCCAGTCTCGCTTGCCGAGCTCAGGGATCTTTATCATTCCGCCAACTTCGGTTCCGCCGAACATCGCCAGAAGTTCTCCAAAACCTTTGGCGGCCTTGTCTTTAATCGACATCAGCGATTTCAGCTCGCTCAGCAACACCTCGACGAAACGATCTGCCGAATGGACCTTTTCGAGATCCAGAAAGATCGGATGAAACCCAGCAGCTGGCTCAGCGGCCATCTTCTTGAGAATGCTGGTCTTCCCGACTCGTCGCTCGGCTAGAAAACGCACGGATTTTGATTTCAATCGCTGCCAAATCCGCTCGATTAATCGATCACGACCAACCACGCCAGCAGGAGAAACCTGAAGAGCCATGCTTCGAATCCACCAAAAATCACAAACACAGACAAAACTTCGCACGACAGTTTCATCGTACGACATTTTTATCATGTGTAAATTGATTTCAGTGGAAAACCAATGATTTTTCGCCAAATGAGCGGTCCGACATGAACGGTTTCAGCATCCAGCGGAACGGATTCGCTACGGTTTTCGAATGAAATGCTCCGCAAAGCTTCGCACGTGATGACCATTCAAGACGTGAAATATGCGCAGTTTTTCGATCGTGGCAGCTCCAAATCGACTCAAAGGAACATGCACAATCTTTTTCTTATACTTGCTGGCCAATCGTCGCCAGCCAGCTCCGGGCGGTTTGTGAC
>JANOZG010000110.1:0-2052 GCA_031429275.1 Planctomycetota bacterium | reverse complement strand
TGGGAACAGAATTGGATTGGCAGACTTTGGAACGGTTGCAGAACGCGGAATTATCTTCAGTCAGGTGACGGGAGTTGTGCAACTCTTCGGATCGACCAACAACCTCGTTGTCATTCAGCAGAACCTTCTGCCGGGCAACGGTGTCGTGGAACAGGACTTCTTTATCCCAATCGGGGCCAATGCCGGTCGGATTATCGTGAACGGCATCCTGTTACCATAACAAATCAGGCAAGCGGAACGGCGTGAGCCAACCGTCATCTCGGTCTGGTCCTGGCGATGCGGCAGAGATATTGCGGCCCAGGTCAAGATGCAGTGAATGTAGCCTGCTTTGCGCACCAAAGTAGGCCGGATCAAGTCCGCCGCCCCTGCCGGAACAGCGCAAACCACGATTTCTCGTCGCGACAGAGTGTCACTTGATAAGAGTTGGATTGGCGGACGCCGCTCCGGCAGTCAGCGGGTTTGCTCGGTCCGGCCTACATTCCCGTGCGCAATGCAGACTAGGACGACACGCATCGTCTCACTGCGAATGTTGATAGTTTTAGCCGTTGTGAACGATCAAAAGTTCGACAGGTGTTCGGCGTCTTTGCTGTGCAATTCGATTGAATCGATTTGCACAGGCACCTTTTGAGTCGGCAGGTAAAGCCGGACGATTCCCAAAGTGCCTTTAGCGGGGAGTGTGACAGAAATATCCTGCCAGTCGCCTTCCACTATTCTGTATGCGACGGATTGAGCTTTATTGTTCGCCTGAGGTGAGGGAAGCCATTCAACTTTTGCTTCACCGCTGGCTGACGATCGAATCCGGAATTTAGCTACCGTCGGACCACTCAGCTTGCCGGCAGCGAAGCCCAGAAACGGAGTGTTGCCATTTGCTTTGACCGTTAGAACGCCATCGTTCACAGTGCCGGCACAACCTCGCAATTTCCAGCCCAGTAATTTCGGGTCGTCTTCGCTGTTTGTCACAGTCTTTGGGTTTGGCTTGACATTAGAATTTGATTTTTGCTTCGAACGAGGTTTGGGCTTGCCTTCATCATCAGGATTGAACGAGGCAGGATCAAACGCAGGATTCCGCACAGGCTGCACGGCAGTTGTATCGGCGAGGAAACGTTCGATGAGTAGATCCATCACTTTCACACGGTCAGGTTCTTTCGCAGCAAGATCATCTTTCTCGCCGATGTCATTGCTCAGGTTAAAGAGCTTCCAGCGATGTGCGCCGTTTTCTCCGCCATAAAAGATGCGAATCAGCTTCCATTCATTCTGATGCACCACAACTGAGGGTGGCACCCAATCCGGCACCGGAGGATCGTGTGGGAAGTAGGTGAAAATTGCATCGCGAAGTAATGGCTGTCCTTTGAGCGCGGGCAAAATGCTGATGCCGTCAAAATGTTGATCTGGTTTGGGTTTCAGTTTTAACGCATCAAGAATTGATGGATAAAAATCGCAGCTTTGGACAACTGCGTCGCTGCGAGTTTCGACATCAATCACGCCAGGCCAACTGATCACGCAGGGAACACGGATTCCACCTTCATACACCGTCGCCTTTCCGCCCCGCAGCGGCGCATTGCTGGTCGGTACGGTGTCGTCGATTTCGCTGTACATATTTCCTCCGTTGTCGGAGAAAAAGATGATCATCGTGTTTTCTGCAATACCAAGGCGGTCGAGAGTGTCCAGTAAAGTGCCAACCGCGTCATCCATGCTTTCAACCATGGCCGCGTAAGTCGGACTTCGTTGCGGATTTTCAGCGACAGCGGTGCTTCGATATCTTTCAACCAGCGACTTCTTTGCATCGAACGGGGCGTGGACGCTGAACATCCAGTAGTTCAGGAAGAAGGGTTGGTCCTTGTGTTGCTCCATGAAGGCCGTTGCTTCACGGGCCATACGGTCTTCGATGTGCTGGTCCGGTTCGCGCGGATCGGCTGCGACGTCTTTGAACTTCCACGGAGCCACATAACTGCCAGCTGGGCCCGGTCCTGACCAGTGCGGTACATCTACGTCAAACCCTTGTTGCAAGGGGGAATATGGCTCAGAGCCAAGATGCCATTTGCCAAAGTGACC
>JANOZG010000109.1:0-3283 GCA_031429275.1 Planctomycetota bacterium | reverse complement strand
CAGCCGCGAGAGAGATTTATTCTGCTGCGAATCAGTGATCTCAGAGACCGCATAGGCAACCCAGTTTCCATCGGGACTGATGTCAGGAGGGCCGACACGCTTAAATTGAAACAGGTCTTCAACAGTAATTGGTCGTTTGTTCATTGGAGATTCGGCCGAAGAGGCAGGTTGTGCATTTGCAAAAGTTGGCAAAAGGAAAATGATGGTGGCGGCGATAGAGAAGCGAATTCGCATGATCTTGGATTCTTCCACGTTGAGTCGAATAAGCAGGCTTGTCGGTGTGAAGGTGGCTGAGTCCGTAGCATGTCACGAACACGCGTTGCTTGTCCAGTGTGCCGGCAAAATTCAATTCGACGAGCCACGCGTGCAAACTCGCAGAAGTTGCCGATGAATTTGCAAGGAAGGTGATGCAGCCCGTGTTCGAGGTAAAACCCTGCCAGAATCTTGATGATTTTGCGAGTTTTGCGCGGTCAAAAAAACGATTTATAAGAGTTGTACAGGGGGCGACCATGGGTGTTGTGAAGGATCAATCGGGAACGGACTCACGCGAAACACGAAACGTGATTGCGGGTGATCGCGGTGCACGTGCGAGTCTGCCTGGGCTGCTCGCAGAGGGCTGGACTGTTCAGGCATTGCCGTACCGCGAATTGAAGCGTCGATTCTGGCATATGACTCCTGGCGTATTGGCGTTCAGTCTGCTTGTGGTACCGCATGCCGATCCTATTTCGCTGACACTGCAGTTGATTATCCTGTCGTGTTGCCTCGCCATTGGCTTCTGGATCCTTTTGGGATTCCGTCAGATTCAGCGACGCGGTGAAGGATCCGGGCTGGGTGCGGTCGGCGGATATTCGCTGTCGGTGTTAGGAACCGTTTTCCTGTTCCCACAACATTTGGAACTGGGACTGGCGGTGCTGGCCATTCTGGCATTTGGTGACGGGTCAGCAACGTTGATTGGTAGCGTGTTGCGAGGGCCGCGATTGCCTTGGAATCCAGGGAAATCATGGATTGGGATGCTGGGATTCGTGGTGTTTGGTTCCTTGATGGCCGCATTGATTTATTGGGGTGAAACTCACAATCTTGAAGCCTCAGATCCGCCAGTCTCCTTTGGAATGGCATTGTTCCTGACCGCACCTGCGACGTTGGCGGCCGCCATTGCCGAATCATTGCGGTCGCGACTCAACGACAACATCCGTGTCGGTGTCGTCGCGGCTGTCACACTTGTGCTGCTGCACGGAATACGATCCTTGTAAGTCACGCGGCGAACGGGGGACGGTAGTTCCCTGATTCTTCGAGACGCCGACAATCAGGGGATTGACATCCCCCGCTCGCCGAAGCATGGTGACTTTTTGCTGAATCGCGAATCTGCAATTCGCAACTTCATGCCCGTACGTTATGCTGCGCCAAAGACCTTTGTTCGGGAAACCGCATCTGCCGACGAACGCAGAAACTTCGGACAAAGGATCCTGGGAATTGAGGTGTGAAGATGTGTCGCTGCTTTTGGAATCGAAGATTACTTGCCTCACTGGTTGTCGGGATTCTCAGCTTGCAATGCGGTCGGCAGGGCTATGCGGCGCAGTCTGCTGATGAGACTGCATTAACGACCGATGAGAAGTCGCAGCCAACACTCAAAGTCAGTATCACGGATGTTGAAGCATCGCTGGATGGTCGCAACCCGGCAGCCTACACGTTATCTCTCATCATCGCCGTGAAAGTTGAAAACGTCAGCGTTAATGCGATCGCGATTGCTCGAGAGCAGTTTCAATTGCTGGTTGATAATATGCGAGCGGAAATCGGTTCAGTGACATCGCATCCCAGCTTTTCCAGAACGACATTGGAGCCAGGCAAGACGACAGAAGGCTGGATTGGATTCGGATCGATTGCTTACGATGGAAAGGAGCCAACACTCGTTCTCCGATGGCAACCTCCAACATCGGATGCGAAGCCCAATGAGAGTAATCTGAACGATGTGGACATTCTGTTGAATGCCGAATTGCTCAACCAGAGCGACTACAAATTGAGTCGCCTTGGACCTCAGGGCTGCCTGCTGCAGATTACGACCAATCGCAATCTGGATGTGATGGCGATCTGGCCGGTTGCAAAATTGCTTCAAGGTGCCGCACGCGAGAAAGTCAGCCGAATTCTTTTTTCGCCTGCCACTGACAAGCGTTTGGTGATCAACGAAGAATTTAATCTCTGGCTGAGTGCCATGATTGATACCGGCGTGGTTTCGAACGATCCAAACTTGCGATTCGGGCAACGAATGACGCCTCCATTTCCCAAACAGGAAATCAAATTTCAACAGATACTGGTGGGGGGACTCAGGGAGGCCGTGAACAGGCAGTATGGACTGTATCGACGCCCCGTTTCTGTGTTGGAGACTGCCGAAGCAGCCATCGCCCAGGCGCTGACTCCTGTTTATCGACATGTGGCGACTGAGGTTGCTGTGGCAGACTTACAAAACAGCAATCCCGGAGTGCGCCGTGCGGCGATGGCAGGGTCTGCTGATCGATTGACTCCCGACCAGGCAGAGATCATTATCAATGATGCTCTGCAAGGTTTGCCAGAACTTCAATTAGAAGTTGCTGGTTATCTGAATTCCATCCCCGGCTCGAAGTCCGTTGAAGCTCTTCGGATTCTCAGCGAAAGCGCTGATTCGAAAGTTTCCGCAGCTGCATTAAGATCGTTGATACGCAGTCTGGATCCTGCTGCAGAAGCTGCGATGACAGACGTGTGGCGGGCTAGCCATCAAATACCGGAAAAGCAGAACCAGATTCTTTCTGCCATCATTCAACTGAACAGCGAACGATGGACGTCGCTGGTGGCCGGTTACGTGTCGGAAAGATTTCAGCAGGCTGCTGCCAACGGCGCGAACTCTGTTGCGTCCATCGAAGCGGCCTCGCCTGTGGCGGAGGTTGATGAAAATGATCCGCCAGATTCCTTCAGTGGCGGCAATCGAATGGTCGGGCATCAAACGAGCCTGATGGGATCTGCGTTGGCATTCCTCCGCGCCCAGGGACATGCGGCCACTTTGGAAGTGCTGCGACAACATCTGCTGAAAATCAGCGACACGGGCCTGCAGGACATTGCATTGGCGTCGCTCGTTGAAGCGCGCGATCCCGCCGATGACGAAATGCTGCGGGAATGTCTGGACATGCGTATTCGATCGAACACAATTTCGGACAGCATTCGCTCGGCAATTGTGCAGCTACCGTCCTCTCAGTGGACGGAAATCCTGCTGCAGGATCTGAAGACTGACAAGGTATTGCCAAATCCTATGCTGGCG
>JANOZG010000108.1:0-6702 GCA_031429275.1 Planctomycetota bacterium | reverse complement strand
GAATGATGCCTTTGCCAAGATCCAAAGCGGCCTCAATGGAATCGGCGATGCGAGACCGGGAAGGAGAGCGCGTGTTTTCGGTTTTCAGTTTTCGGTTTTCGAACGCAGCTGTTGCAGATTTCAAATCTGAAATCTCAGATTTCGAATCGGTACCGCCTACCGTGACGCGATCCACTACCACAGCAACGTCGTGGCTCTTGCGATGATCAATCTCCGGCACTTCATCCAGTGAATACGTCGTCCCGTCAACTCGCACACGAGCGAACCCATTCGCGCGCAGGCGGTCCCACATTTTTGTAAATGGCGTCGAGCGATCCACGGTGATCGGAGCCAGCAACAGGAGCTTCACGCCAGCACCAAGATTCATGACGCTGTCAACGATCTGATCGGTCGTCTGCTGCACGGCTGGTACTTGGCACTTTGGACAGTACATGACCCCCATGCGTGCGTAGAGAACTCTCAGGTAGTCATAGACTTCTGTCACCGTGCCAACAGTTGATCGAGGTGTTGAACCAACTGTTTTCTGCTCGATCGCGATCGCGGGGCTCAAGCCCTGAATACTGTCAACGCGTGGCTTTGGCATCTGCCCGAGAAATTGTCGAGCGTAAGACGAAAGACTTTCGACGTATCGCCTCTGCCCTTCAGCGTAAAGTGTATCCATCGCAAGTGAAGTCTTGCCGCTTCCGCTGGGCCCACAGAAAACGCTCATTTGTTCGCGAGGTACTTCGAGATCAAAGCCCTGCAAATTGTGCTGCCCTGCACCGGTGATGCGGATACTGGTAGTGTTGGAGAAGGGGTTTTCGGTTTGAAGTTTTCGGTTTGACGATGAAGCAATCTGAGATTTGAAATTTGAAAGTTTAGATTTTTTGAACCCCGGCAGCACTGTTCGTAAAGCAACTCCCGTATGCGATTCACTGCATGCTGCCACTTGCTCTGGTGTTCCTTCAATCACGATTCGCCCGCCGCCCGCTCCGCCTTCCGGACCGATGTCGATAACCCAGTCAGACGTCTTGATGACGTCAAGATTGTGCTCAATCACAATGACCGTATTGCCAGCTTCCACAAATCCCTGGAGCACTTCAATCAGCTTCTTCACGTCTGCAAAATGCAACCCTGTCGTGGGTTCATCCAGAAGATACAACGTGCGGCCTGTCGAACGCTTGCCTAGTTCACGAGCCAGTTTCACACGTTGCGCCTCACCGCCTGAAAGCGTCGGAGATGCCTGGCCAAGCTTCATGTAATCCAACCCAACATCGCACAGCGTCTGGATCATCCGATGGATTTTCGGAAACGCCTCGAACAGCTTTGATGCATCGCGGATATCCAGATCCAGGACATCCGCGATGCTGTGATCACGAAACTTCACTTCCAGTGTTTCATGATTGAATCGTCGGCCTTCGCAGACCGTACACGGAATCCAGATGTCGGCCAGAAAGTCCATTTCCAGCTTCGTCGCGCCGTGACCTTCGCAGGCTTCACAGCGGCCGTCTGCGACATTAAAGCTGAAGCGCCCCTCTTTGTAGCCTCGCATTTTGGACTGAGGCAATTGTGTGAACAGCTTACGGATTTCATCAAACACTTTGACGTAAGTCGCTGGGTTGGAACGAGGCGTGCGACCAATCGGCGATTGATCAATGTCGATGGCTTTGTCGATCAGTTCCAGACCATCGATCTTTTTGTGTTTGCCAGGATCACCGATGCCCTTGTTGACGTCTCGGTTCACAACCTGCCACAGAATGTCATTCACGACAGAACTTTTTCCGGAGCCGCTGACGCCGGTCACACTGATCAGGCGACCGAGCGGAAAATGAACAGTCACGTCTTTCAGATTGTTGTGCGTTGCCTTGTGTACAACGATTGAGCCGCGATCATCCGGCGCGCGGCGAACTTGGGGGACTTCGATCTTTTGACGGCCAGAAAGAAAAGCTCCAGTGACGCTGCGTTCGTTTTTCAGCACATCATCGACTGTTCCTTCGACGACAACTTCGCCGCCGAGAACACCGGGACCGGGGCCGAAGTCAACGACATGATCAGCCGCGCGCATCGTTTCTTCATCGTGTTCAACAACAATGACGGTATTGCCTTGATCTCGCAGTCGCTGCAGACTTTCGAGCAACATCGTATTGTCCCGCGGATGCAGTCCAATCGACGGTTCGTCCAGAATGTAGACGACGCCGACGAGGCCACAGCCTATCTGTCCAGCGAGGCGAATTCTCTGTGATTCGCCGCCTGACAACGTTGGAGCCGAGCGGTGAAGTGAAAGATAATTCAGACCGCACTGCAACAAGAATCCAAGGCGGCCCCGTATCTCTTTCAATGCCTCTTCCGCGATCATTTGCTGGGTGGCATCGAGTTGGAGAGATTCGAAGAAGTCGTAGGCTTCTTCAATCGACAACGCGCAGACTTGTGGAAGGCTGAGTTCCAGGTTTTCGATTCTTGGCTTTCGGTTTTCGGACTCCGGAATCTCTGATTTCAAATCTGAAATTTGAGATTCACGACTTTTTGCAATCCGCTTTCGACTCTTCGCTTCAGAATCACTCGCAGGGCTGACGCCCTGCCGCTCGGCAATGCGTTTAATAAATGCTTTGCTCGTCGTTCTCAGCCGGACATTTCTTGCTTGCTTATTCAGTCGTTCGCCGCTGCAGGAATTACAGGGCACAACTTCCATATATTTTTCGAGTTGTCGTCGACGCATTGGATTCTTGGCGGTGCGGTAGCTTTCGAGCAGGCGATTTGCCCAGCCTTCCCACGTGCCACCATGCTTCCACGCCCCACCGCGACTTCGCCATGTGAAAGTAATGTGACGATCGCCGGTGCCGTATAGCCAGAGTTGCTTTGCCTGCTCCGGGATATCTTTCCACTTCATCTTCAGCATGGAATCCACTTCCATACCGCAATCCCGTTCGATCGCATTCGCGGCACCCGCCAGAATGTGTCGAGGCCAGCGACCAATTTTCGTCCAGCCGGACAGGAGCAGTGTCGCGCCTTTTTGAATCGACTTGTTCTCATCGACGATGAGTTGATGCATTGGGAAGCCATGCCGCATACCAAGGCCATTGCAGTCCATACACATCCCAAGCGGACTGTTAAAGCTGAAGAGTTGCGGACTTGGCGGTTCGTAGCTCATTCCACTTTCCGCGCAGGCATAATGCGCGCTGTAGAGTCGATCGCGGTGAGCGGTGAGTGTCAGCCCACTATTCTGATTGTCGTCTGATTCGGCGATCGATTCTGCAACCATGTCGGATTGCATTTGCGATTCTCGCCGTAAGCGACTTGTGGATTTTTCGCCCGGAGATGCATCAACAGGACTCGCAGTTTTACCGGAGGGCTGACGCCCACTGCTCGCCGACTCATCGACAGAACAAATCAGTCGTCCATCGGCGAGTTTCAACGCTTCCTCAACGGCTTCGGCGACACGCGTTCTCTGGCTTCCGCTTGCAACGAGGCGATCAATGACAACTTCGATATTATGTTTATGATGCTTGCGGAGTGTTGGAGCATCACTCAGGTTGATCACTTCCCCGTCAATGCGTGCACGGAGATAACCTTTCTTGAGCAGGTCTTCGAAGAGATCTCGAAACTCGCCTTTTTGATTCTGCACAATCGGGGCGAGAATCTGGTACTTCGTCCCGGCCGGTTGGTTCAGTAAGCTGTCAATGATCTGATCTGTGGACTGAGCCTTAATAGGTTGACCAGATACATAGCAATAGCCCTGGCCGACTCGGGCAAAGAGCACGCGCAAGTAATCGAAGATTTCTGTGATCGTGCCGACAGTACTGCGGGGATTACGGCTTGTCGATTTTTGCTGAATGGAAATCGATGGCGCGAGGCCGGAGATTGAATCCACATCCGGCTTCGGCATCTGCCCAAGAAATTGCCGAGCGTAGGTTGACAGGGATTCGACATATCGACGCTGCCCCTCGGCATACAGCGTATCAAAAGCCAGCGAGCTTTTTCCTGAACCGCTGACGCCGGTCATCACGATCAGCTTGTTGCGGGGCAGCGAAAGGCTGACATTTTGAAGGTTATGCTCCCGAGCACCACGAATCACGATATCTGAACTAGCCATGAATCACTGATTGCCGACAAATTGCTTTGGAATTGGGGCAGTCGATCTCGACTGCCTTGGTGTTGAAAGAGCCTGCTGGCTGCAAATTTATTCGCTCTCGCGAGCCGCGCAGCGCTGACCATACGTCTTAGGGTTTCGTAAAACACAGTCGCCCGTAGCTAGACATTCGCGGCTAACTCAACCGACATCTTGCTTGCCTCGCGGGATTATAGTGGTCAGAGAGAAAGTTGCCCGCTCGTCTGTCAAATGCCCGTGATCGATATTGATCACATGCAATCAGCCGAGGTTTACCAACATCTTCCGGACCGAGTGTCTCAGTTTCGGGGCTGCAAACGGAATCCCGTAGAGAAGAAAGCCGGTCGATATCGCCATTGATCAAGCCTAAAACATTGAAATAAACCAGACTATGCGAGGACGAAGGTTATGGTGAAACGTCATGAACTGTCGAATAGAGTGATTCCCAATGCTTGACAGTCAGCAAAAAACCAAGTATTTTCCCTGCTCGGCTTGGGCAAGGGGGCGAAGATTCCGGAGAATATCCGGCGCGGCGTCAGCTTTTCCAAGAAGTTTGCTGTTTGTTTGCTCCAGAACCGCGTTGAAGGAACCTGAAATGGACAAGATGTAGGTCTGACTCCATTTCCCGATATCTGGCGTGATACACCTGAAGGTGACTCACGTGTAGAAGTAGGAAAGTTCTCCGTCGAAGTGCCTTAAGTTGAGTCATTTTGTCGGACGTGTAAAGTGGGACATTGATCCCGCTTTTTTTTTAACCACAGCATAATCAGACTCCTACGTCATGAACGGAAACGAAATACTTAGAATTGTCGATGCGATCCACCGCGATAAGGCTATTGATGCTGAGATCGTGTTTGAAGGGATCGAGCAGGCTATTCTTTCAGCTGCACGCAAGCACTTTTCGGAAGAAGAGAAGCTTGAGGTTCGCATCGACCGCGAAACAGGAGAGCCCGCGCTCATATGCGATGGCGCAACGCTTGATCCTGAATTGCTGGGGGACCTGCTTGGGCGAATTTCCGCCCAAACTGCGAAACAGGTAATGATCCAGAAGATTCGTGAAGCTGAGCGTGACACTCTTTATGAGGAGTTTCTGGAGCTTCGGAGTCAACAGGTTTCAGGTCAGGTGACTCGCGTTGATCGCGGTACGGTGATCGTAAACCTTGGCAAAGTCGAAGCAATTTTGCCCCGAAGCGAGCAGATTCGAAAAGAGAATTACCGAACCGGTGATCGAGTCAGGGCTGTTGTGCTCGACGTTCGCAAGACTGGGTCCAGGGTGCGAGTGATTCTCTCCAGAACGCATCCTGAGTTTGTTCGTCGGTTGTTTGAAGTCGAGATTCCGGAAGTCAATGATCGGATTATTGAAGTCCGCTCGATAGCGCGAGAAGCTGGCAATCGGTCGAAGGTGGCTGTTTCGTGCAGTGACTCTTCCATCGACTGTGTTGGTGCTTGCGTAGGTGTTCGCGGTGCAAGAATTCGTGGAATTGTCGAAGAACTTGCTGGTGAGCGAATTGATATTGTTCGCTGGAACGATTCGCTCCAGATTCTGGTTCCGAATGCGATGCAGCCGGCTGAAGTTGAAGACGTGATTCTCTGCCAGATGCTGGGCAAAGTGATTGTGCTTGTTCGAGAAGATCAGCTGTCGCTTGCGATTGGCAAGTTCGGGCAAAACGTTCGACTTGCTTCCAAGCTGGTTGGCTGGGACATTAACGTGATGACTCAGGCCCAGTTGGATCAGCAGCTCGATAAGTCCATTGAAGCGTTCTGTGTAGCACCGGGTGTTACGGCTGATTTGGCTGAAAATCTTGTGTCTCAAGGGTTTTTCACGTTTGACGACTTGTCTGTGATTGAGCCCGATCAATTGGTGGAAATGAGTGGTTTGACTGCGGAAGAGTGCGATGTGATTATTGAGCATGCTGATCGTGAAAGTGCTCGTCTGGAAGTTGAAGAGCGCATAGCCAATGAGCAGCGGAAGCATGCCGCGAATCACGAAGAGTCGTCTCCATCAAAAATCAAGAAGGCTCAGGTTGCTGAAACTGTCAGTGATTCGGCTTCAGTTGGATCAGAAGAAGTAGAACACGCCGATCTGGTTGTGGGGCAAGAAGAATTGTCTCAATCAGATGCGGAAACCGTCCCGCCGGGATCCAGTGATGAGGCCTCCGCGGAACCTGATGGTGTCTGATGAGATTTTGGGGCGGTCATCAAGTTGGTGGCTGAGAGTTTTGCTTTGATCTTCGCATTGCGGGGTCGGGCGTCAGAACAGAGGAGACACGGTCTTCAGAAATCGAATTCGGTGATTTAAATTTAATCGTGTGTCATAAGTTCTGACTGTCATTGGCTTTCGCCGGAAACAGGTTGAAAAACGGCATCGTCTGCGGTCATTATTTCGATCGAGTCTATCGTTCGAAGTGCCCAACCTGTTTTGTGAGTTTCATTGCTGACACTGTTCCTGAAGTGTATTCCTGAACAGACTCCGTCGGCCTAAGGGGTTAAGTTTTGAAGATACGTATCTTTGCCCTTGCCAGGGACCTTGGTCTCGATAGCAAGGTGTTGATCGATCTCTGCGAACAAGCTGGCGTTAAGCTGCGCAATGCGTTGGCCACAATCAGCGAAGAAGAACG
>JANOZG010000107.1:0-1615 GCA_031429275.1 Planctomycetota bacterium | reverse complement strand
CATTCTGTGTGCGGCGAACGGGCTGAATTACGGCACCGATTACGGTCAGGGGTATTATTCCTCTGCGAACGCAGCGATCGTCTTTCACGCAATGAAAACGTTTCCGCATATCAGCTCCTTTGCAGAGCTGGCGGACTGCATTGGAACAGTGGTCACCACTGCTAAACGACAGGATCTTCATCCTGAGATCCGAAAGGCCGGCATCCATGTTCATGAAGTCATGAAGCGCTTGGCGGCTTGTGAGGCCCTCAATGTGACTTCCGCTACTCCGCATCCGCCGGAGGTTCAGGAGAATTCGATCGACTTGACACGATTTTTTCAGGAACCGCGATTCCTGTACTGTCATCTGCCCTCGACGCTGTCACCGAGCGGAGCCCCCGAGATTGCTCGAATATTCACATATCTGCTGCTGGCGGCATCGACACAGACCGAACGCAAGTGCCAGGTGTTTCTTGTGATCGATGAGTTTCAACGGATGGTGGCCAACAACCTTCAGTACATGCTGCAACTTGCTCGCAGCATGGGCGTCGGAATTGTGCTGGCAAATCAGAGCATGCAGGATTTGAAGCAGGGAGGGACGAATCTCATTCCTGCTATCGAAGCGAATTGTCGGCTCCGTCAATGGTTCTCAGTTTCGTCCGTGGAAGATCAGGAACGTCTGATTCAGATCAGCGGAAAAACTATCGACCACTCAGTGAGTCGGACAAACACGGTCAATGCAGAAGGAAAATCGTCATCGTCTATCAGTGCGACCGAACAAGTCGTCGATCGACTCACAATCAATGACATACTTCTGACAAACGATCATCCTCACCGCAGCATTCTGAGAGTCGGACGGGGAAGTGGCTACGCTCAGTTCGGCGGAATGCCGGTCATTATCGAATCGGATTTTCATATCTCAGAGGCCGAGTATCGCCGTCGCAAGAACATGCCATGGCCACAGGGACGCGGGTCGTTCCTGCCAAAGTCGGAAACTTATTCCACAACCAAAACCATTACACCGTCAGATGTCGCCGCTGAAAGCGACCTTTGGACGGAACAAGTGATTGGCCCAGCATCATCCACACCCCTGACTCCTGAGTTGGAATCGCAGCTCACCTCATTGTTTGATGCATTACGAGAAGACGTCAGCAGTAAGAGCAGGCCCGCGGCCCGTCGCCGGAGGCAGGAGCCATGAGCTTGTCAGTCACGCCACGAGATCAAGAATTTTTCGTTGTTCTGACGCGATGCGTCAGCATATTGTCAACTCGCCAGACCGCATTGCTGTGGAAAAAGCCGTTGGGAAGCCGCTGGGTGCTGCGGCGACTTCGCCAGCTGGCCAGAGCCCGGCTGATTCAGCTCCACACGATCAACGTTCGAGAACTCATCCCAGTGACGCCACTGGTCCGGTGGCAGCCGGGCGATTCAGAGCCTGAGTTTCGCAAGGTCGCCAACTGCGCCCGAACGCGATGGCCCAGAGCGGCTCAGCCGACAATGGTCTGTGTCGCTTCACCAATCACCGCCAACATGATGGGCAGCGCAGCCTGCAATCTGCCGCGACTGGAACAACGTGATCACGATCTCCTGCTGGCAGAAGTGTTTGTGCGATACCACTCCGAAAATCCGAATGTCACCG
>JANOZG010000106.1:0-5085 GCA_031429275.1 Planctomycetota bacterium | reverse complement strand
CCTCAGAAATTCAAACTGGATGCAGACGCTCGGGCCAGAGTTTCTGACTCTTGCGTTTAAGTTTGCCCACGAAGCCGATCCCGACGCGATTCTGTATTACAACGACTACAACATCGAATCCGGGCCGAAGCATGACAGTTCCATGGTCTTACTGAAACGATTGCTTGCAGACGGTGCACCAATCCACGCCGTCGGAATTCAGGGACATTGGCGATCCGGAAGTGTTCCCTTTGACGATATTGACGAGGCAATCGCTGATTACGCATCATTGGGTCTGAAGGTCAGCATCACAGAGCTTGACGTGACCATTCGTGGAGCTTCCGGAGGTCAATTCGGTCAAGGCTTTGGACCTCGCCGAGGTGGCTCCAGCAAACCGCCTTTGGTGGAAGATCTCCTCGTTCAAGGGGATTCCTACGCAAAACTTTTCGCGAACTTCACCAAACACAAAGACGCGATCGAACGAGTCACCTTCTGGGGCCTCAACGATCGCCGGACCTGGCGTTTCGGCCAACACCCGCTGATCTTCGACGCAAACAACAATCCCAAGCCCGCATACGCCGCGATTGTCAATGAGCCGTGACTGGTTTGACCACAATTCAAGCCTCCATGATCTTAACCCACCACGAACGAAAACCGGCTGCTTCGTGATGGAAGTGGTTAACGTGGCTGATTAAACAGATGCCGTATTGGAGAGATGTGACCAGAGGCGCGAGAGCCGGGTATTCTGTGCTGCGCACTCGTTCCCCGAGCGATCAATCCTTGCATGTCCTGACTGCACGAAGTTGCGGAGGCGATCGTCACTCGCCGCAAGTTGGTCAAGTGTCAGCTATCGAGCTGCTGAACAACGTTCGCTTCAGGCTGGTCACAATCCACTTCAGAAATCCTAACGAATAGCCCACAACGTACAGCACAGTGAACGATGTCAGAACACCGCCCATCAGCGCGCCAAATTTCCAATTGGCGATAGTAAAAATTGTGCTGGAGCCTTCTTGGGTTGAGCTAAGAAAATCGTTGGACTTCTGCACAACGTTTGCCAGACTCGCTGGCGAAACATTCACTTCAGCCAATTGATCACCGACTCCGTGGATCTGCAGAAACCCCTCGCCATCGACGTGAACAACTTTTGTGGTGGTTCGGCCAAATTCGCGTTTACGCTCGGTCCGCCCCGCGCGTTCTCTGTGACTAATCTCCGTCACTTGATTGACATGCTGAGTTTTGAAAGGAACAACGAAAAAGACGCACGTTCGGGTGGTACACTGCACTCCTGATTCGCTTCGCTCAAAAGTTAACCAACTCGCCGGAGCCATCATCGTGACGCCACCCGGAAATACAATGCAGATCAGAAACACAATCACGTGTTGAAGTAACAATCCACCAAGTGTCGGACGATCTCGCTGTGCGTGCATTTGTCGCATCCTCTAAAACTGGTTCTTCACTTTACGCTGTCATATGATGATCAATCTTCGCCGAGCAGCGGGGCGTTGTTTAAGTTGTCTGAAATGTCACTTCACTCGTTTCCATTCCCATTCAGCGCTATCCCTGTTGCCGTCTTTCGCGGTCTTGCTGTCTCTCGGAGCAAGTTCAATCCAATTCGTAGCACCGTTGTGTCAAAGTGTCACTCTGCCGGCGCAGAGCGAAGAAACGTTCCGCAATTGAAATTCGTTTGCATTGCTACTCACGAGTCACAAACTCATCCAGATTCAAGAGCACGTTGGCGGAAACTGTCCATGTGGCTAGTTCGATGGGATCGATGTCTGAGGGGGCTTTCGATTCACCAACGGCCAGCAGTTGCTTTGCTGTTTCCGGAGCGGCTTTGAATGAAGCATGATCTGCTGACCAGCCTGTCATGAGGACTTTAAGTTCCGAAGCGGTTGGAATCCGACCTGTGGTGATGCGAAATCCGTATGTCATACGATCTTCCGCAGATGTTCCAGCATCGCGGATGATTCTTGCGGCGAGGGCTCTGGCGGCTTCGACAAATGTAACTTCATTTAGTAACGCCAACGCCTGAAGCGGCGTGTTCGTTCGAGAACGTTTGATGGTGCAGACTTCGCGATTGGGTGCGTCGAATAACATGGCTGAAGGCGGAGCTGCTGTGCGTTTCCAGATTGTGTACATCGTGCGACGATAGAGCCCTTCGTCTTTGTCGTGTTTGTAACCACGCAGGTCGCCGTACTTGCTTGTTTCGTCCCAAACGCCTTCCGGCATATATGGTCGCACACTCTTGCCGCCAATTTTTGAAACCAGCAGGCCACTGACCGCTAACGCCTGGTCTCGAATGATTTCCGCTGACAATCGAAATCGCGGGCCGCGGGCCAGCAAGCGGTTTTCCGGATCGATCTGTTTCACGTTGTGAGGCACTGCCGATGATTGTCGATACGTGGCGCTCATCAGGATCAGTTTCTGCAGCGCTTTCATGTCCCACGCCTGGGCGGGCACTTCATTGACAGCCGGCAATGTCGTCGGTTGCATGAATTCAACGGCAAGCCAATCCAGAAGTTCGGGGTGACTCGGAAAATCTGCCTGAGAACCGAAATTTTCGCTCGTCTTGACAATTCCAGTTCCAAAAAATCGCTCCCACGCGCGGTTGACCCAGACGCGGGCTGTCAATGGATTGGTATCGCTCACGATCCATTGAGCTAGTCCCAATCGATCGTTGGATGTTCCAGCCAGCAGTGGCGGCAGGAATGCCGGAACAGCGCGCTCAACTTTATCGGCTGGTTGGTCATATTCGCCGCGAGTCAGCACAAATGCTTCGCGAGGTTTGCCTTCCTTCATCACCATCGTCGTTGGTAAGTCGTCGGTGAAATCTTTGAGCTTTTGTTGAGCGGCTTTCAATTCCGCCTCAGCCGTGCGAATCGGATTGTCCACGTGTTCACGGAAGTACGTTTCGAGCTGTTGAATCTGAGCAGGTGTGCGTTGATCGGCTGCAAGTGTGACTATCGTCTGAATTTCAGTTGGAAGGCCCTGTTCGGTCAGGCCGACTCGATCGATGTCCGCGTCACTGATAGAGAATCGAACGCAGCCGACGTTATGATCGCCAAATTGCGAATCATGCGTCATGTGAATCACAAGCGTTGCATTGGCCGGCACTTTGACTGGTTTTGCTGGAGCAAAGTAGACTCGCCGAGCAACCTTTTTTGTTGGGTCATTGCCATCGATTGCCCAGCCTGTTTTGCCGCGACTGCGATTGCCTGCAGACTCCTGTTTCAAACCAATCTGGGCAGCCGTGAAGTTGGGTTGTGAATAATCGGCCTCCGCTTTCTTGAGTGCGACGGGGATCGCCTTTTGCCCCTCGACGACCAATTCAGCTGAGACGCCGGTGAGCACAAAATTTCCGTTGAATCCACGTCCCAGGCTCTGAGCGGGCAATTCCGCATGCGGCAATGTTTCCAACAGTATTCCGGTGAGACGAGAAGTCGAGAGCGGAATCTCGATGCGGTATTCATCGTTTGGAGGATTCTTGCCGGTCGCCAGCCATGAGCCGTCGTCGAGACGTTTGAAGTCGGCACCGCCCAGTGACTGAACGTTGCCTGGTTCCGCAGACTTCCAGATCGATCTGTCTGCATCAGTTTCGGACTTCGTTTTTTGTTCCCAGGCGGTGAGCAATTCCGCCATCTTTGGCATCGCCAGCTTTTTCTGTTCTTCAGCCGCATTGATGGCAGCGAGAAGGTTCGCTTTTTGTGATTCCGTTTCGGGGGTTGCCAGGCTGAATAGTGGTGGAGTGTTTTCGCCGTTCTTGCCTTGTGGCGAAAGTACGCCGGACTCTTCAACGGAGTTGAAGTAGGCGAAGAGCTGATAGAACTCTTTTTGTGTAATTGGATCATACTTGTGATCATGGCAACGACAGCAGTTCACTGTCAGTCCCAGCCATGTGAGTCCCGTGGTTTCGACGCGATCGATGACGGTCTCCACAAACCATTCCTGCTCGATTCGGCCACCTTCTCCGTTGAGTCGATGGTTGCGATTGAAGCCCGTCGCGATGATCTGATCGGGCGTCGCATTGGGCAGCATGTCGCCGGCGAGTTGTTCGACAGTGAATTGATCGAATGGCATGTTCCTGTTGTAAGCGTTAATCACCCATTCTCTCCATGCCCAGATGTCGCGACTGCCATCGCTCTGAAAGCCGTTACTGTCGGCGTATCGTGCATGGTCAAGCCATGAAATCGTCATGCGTTCGCCGTAGTGCGGTGACATCAGCAGGCGATCGACAAGTTTTTCATAAGCATTGGGCGACTTATCGCCGAGAAACGCATCAACTTCGGCGGGCGTTGGCGGAAGTCCCGTGAGATCCAGCGACACTCGGCGAATCAGCGTGATCCGATCCGCTTCGCGTGATAGTTGCAAACCATCCCGTTCCAGCCGAGCGGCAATGAATCGGTCAATGGAATTGGCGATTTGTTTTGAATGATGTTCGTTCACTTGCGGCAGTTCAGCACGCACGGGCTGTTCAAAAGCCCAGTGTCCCTGATACTTCGCGCCTACGGCAATCCAGCGGCGAAGCAAGTCGATCTGGTCGGCGGTCAGAGTCTTATTCGTTTCTGCCGGCGGCATGTGCAGATCAGGGTCTGTTGAAGCGACTCGTGCCAACAGCTCGCTGTGGGCTGGATCATTTGGGACAATTGCGGCAGCTCCGGATTCCGCTGGCTTTGTCGCACCATCAAATTGGTCGAGACGCAGTCCGGCTGCTCGCGCTGCATCATCAGGCCCATGGCACTGAAAGCAATTCTGCGACAAAATGGGTTTGATATCGCGATTGAAATTGATGTCGTCGCAAAATGCCGTTGTAGCCGTTGCGAATGAACATATAAGGAAGGCAAATCGCATGACGGAGACTTCTATACGGAGAGCGCGAGGTGGGGGATGGTTGAATTTCCGGAACCTGATTGTACTTTCGATGACGCGGCGAGAATACTTTGAGTCGTCTTTGGCTGGATAACAAGGGCTGAACGACGGTAGTCAGTTTGCGTCGTTCAGAATTCTCTCGACAACTGCGTCGAACGACAATCCTGCCTGAGTCACTGCGGCGGCGAATCCGGCGTCGGGTGACAAACATGGGTTGGCGTTGATTTCCAGTATCCATGG
>JANOZG010000105.1:0-2994 GCA_031429275.1 Planctomycetota bacterium | reverse complement strand
CAACAGGACCGCATGTTGCCGGCCGCGAAACTGAATCAGGACGTGCTCGGGAAAGCTGTCCGGCAGCCGACCATGGCTGATGGCACCGAAGCCGCCGCATTACGAACCGAACGCCGCCGAGGAATTGCCGCCGCATTGCTGCTGGCTCCGCGAATGTCACATGCAGTCGGACAGGTTACTCCATCAGCGGCTGACGAAGCATGGGATGTGCTCCGCCGGTCGCCCGACATGACGGCGCGATCCCACCTTATTCATCAATTGCAGCGTCTGAAACTTCCAGTGTCCGTGATTCTCGCTCGCCTGAAGTCCTCGGTCGATCCTGGTGTCACAGCGGCGCTGCTCCAGATGCTGGTGGATACTCCGCCGCCAACAGACTCACTTCGCGAAGAAGCGAGAACGATGGTTGCACGACTCTTTCAGTCCGATGCCGATGCTGGAGTTCATTCGTCCGCTGAATGGGTCCTTCGCGAATGGAACGAGTCCATTGTTCTGAAGTCGCTCGCGGATGATCTACCGACAGTGGACGCAAAGAGCGTGGCTTCTGTTGCAAACAATCAAATTGAACAATCCCCGAAGTTCTGGCTGCGATCTCCCCTCGGCTTTACGCTGGTCCGCATTCCGGCCAATCAGATCCCCGAGATCCATCACGATTTTCTGATGAGCACGACCGAGGTTACGCGGGACCAGATTCGGGAGTGCAATCCGCATCACTACGTCAAACCTGAATACTGCCGGACCGGAGACAGTCCGGCGAGTATCGTTCGCTGGTCCGACGCCACGGCATACTGCAACTGGCTTTCAGCCCGCGAGGGACTCACGCCGTTTTATCCGGCCGATCTAAAGGACCTCAACGATTTCACAGTCACTGCGGAATCGCTTGCCATGCTCGGCTATCGGCTTCCCACCGAAGCCGAGTGGGAATTCGCCAGCCGTGCGGGTGCGATCACAGATCGTTTCTTCGGCCGCGACGCGACACTGCTTACCCGTTACGGCTGGTTTGAAGCCAACAACATCGTCTATTTGAAAAGAGTCGGGTTACTGATTACGGATGCTGAAACGGATGGTACAAGAATCATCGCCAAACCTGTTGGCCTCTTGCGCCCCAACGAATTCGGGCTGTTCGACATCTATGGCAACGCCGAAGAATGGTGCAACGACCGGGGCGAGCATTCGCCCGAAGAACGCGCCATGCGCGGCGGCGCAGCACGAAGCTGGGGCAAGAGCCTCAACTCACTGCGAGTCGGTAGCCTGCTGCCAAACACCGAATATGACTCGATGGGATTTCGCATCGTGCGGACGTTGGAGTGACCGGAAATGGTTTGCCAGCGTACAGTCTGAATCCAAACTCAAACTGACTCAATGCCGCATGGCCCATTCGAGCCAATCAATTCGCTCCCAACCTCATGATAAAGATACCTACTATCAACGAAGCACAGCCCGCGCTTCATGATTCGCCGTCACTCTTTGGGCGGTAGGACTCGCTCCGGAGACGCGTGCGATATTGCTGAATGCACGCCGAAATCAAACCTCGTTTGGCACAGCCCAGTGTCCATTGCGGTACTTCCGCCGAACTAAAGAATTTGCAGATTCACTGTTAGTGATCGTTTCTTTTGTCGCATCGAATTCCAGTACCTGCCCCGTGCGTGCTGCGATGTTCGAAAGATGTACGATCGCGGCAGACAATCGTCCAGCTTTGATCGGCGCATTCAGCGATGTCGTTGGATTGCGGATTGCATCAAAGAAGTTCTGATGATGTGCCGGAAGATCCGCTGCCCCCGTTTGTTCGGCGAGCAGTTTGTTTTTGGGTCCGTACAGTTTCCAGCCGACGGTATGTCCCATAATCAGTACGCCATCGGTGCCGTAAAACGCCGCGCCGTTTTCATAACCGTCCTGAACATACGGCGACCAGATACGCTGTTCGAAAATCAACTGCTTGCCCTTCGCTGATTTTCCGTCCGGTGAATACTCGCAGACCGCGTATTGAGTGTCCGGAAACTGCTGGTCGTCGTCGAAGAAATTCTTCTGGCCAAAGCAGGTGACGCGATTCGGATGCGTATCAACTCCCAGTCCCCACAATGCGACATCGATATCGTGAACTCCGTCGTTTCCCATGTCTCCACAGCCGAAATCGTACCACCATCGCCAGACACCATGCAGCAGATTTGAACGCCATGGAACATCCGGCGCGGGCCCAAGCCAGGTATTGAAATCGAGTTGCGCAGGAGGTGAGCCGGGCTGAGTCCTGCCAATCGAACTTCGCCGCTGGCTGTTCCATGCCTTCGCGACAAGGATCTCACCAATTTCACCGCGGCGAATGTGATCAAGACCTTCTTGAACACAGCCAGTGCTGCGGCTTTGAGTTCCGACCTGCAATCGCTTGCCCGATCGTTCAACTGCCTCAGCCAGCATTCGACCTTCCCAGATGTTGTGACAACATGGTTTTTCTACATACACGTGCTTGCCTGCATCCAGTGTTAGGATCGCGGCCGGAGCGTGCCAGTGATCGGGAGTTGCAATGAAGACTGCATCGACTGTTTTGTCCTTCAGCACTTTTCTGAGATCGCCCGTCGCCACGGGGTACTTGCCACTACCATCGTTGACAAGTTTCTCTGCAGCGGCCAGTCGATTTGCATCAACATCACAGACCCATGCGACCTGCACATCTTTGCGTTTGGAGAGCAGGTTAAGATGATTAGATCCCATGCCGCCGCAACCGATTAAACCGATACTCAGAACCGGCGTTACGACCTCGTCTGCCTCCACACTGGCCAGCGATGTCAATGTTGCCGCAGTGACTGCAGCGGACGTTCTCAAAAACTCACGACGGGGCGCTGTCATTTGGCAACTCCAGTTGAGGGTGTCGGGAATGCGAAACAAAAGCGTATCGGCATGCTGGTGGTTCGGTCAACCGATGAACAATACGAATCAAAACAGGCACTCTGATTATGCCGTGATGCGAAATCACTGGCACCGGATGTTGCGGCCTTATGAAGA
>JANOZG010000104.1:0-1650 GCA_031429275.1 Planctomycetota bacterium | reverse complement strand
CGCCACCTTCAACTGATCACCAAGCTGATTCGGCGAAACTGTGCTGCATTGATACGCTTTGCTGCGGCAAATCGCGCTAATCAACTGACGCAGGTCATACTTGCTCTCAATGAATTCCTTTGCCAGTCCATCCAGCAAAATGGCTCGTTCTTCGGCATTTGCCTGATCGAGGTCATCCACCGTGCCAGCCAGACTTCGACCACACAAATGCTGCCACACACGATTCACAGCAGTTGCCGCAAAGTTCGGATTGTTCGCCGAGACCACCCAGTCCGCAAAGACTTGACGAGGACTTCCGGGTGCAATCTTTGTTTCTTCTTCCCACAGCAACTTGGCAGTATATTCGACTTCACTGTCCTGAGGGCGAATCGTCGTACGAGGACTGTCTTCCACATTGCCGTTTTGCACGCCAGCAAAGAACGCCGCCATGCCCCAGAAGTCTTTCTGTTTCCATGCTGCAAACGGATGATCATGGCACTTGGCACATCCCAAACGGACGCCAAGAAAGAACCGAGTTGCCGAGTCCGCAACGCCTTCCGCATTTCCGCCTGAGGCCTGGTAAAACATGATCGCCGATGTTGCGTAGGGCTTTGACGGATCAGTAGCATCCGTGGACTTCACGGTCAGCAAGTTCCTAGCGAATTCATCATACGGCGCGTTGCGAGCGAACTGATCCTTCAGCCAGGGTTCAATTGTTTGCCCCATCGCTTCACTGGGCGACCCCGTAGGCACCAGCATTCGCCGCCAGACACGAGCCAGATGCTCGGCCGACCGAGGCTCCCGCAGCAACACTTCAATGGCGATGTCCCGTTTGTATTCGTCCGTGCTTTCAAGAAACTCACGAGCCGTCGCGACAGAAGGAATTGTGCCCGTCAAATCGAGATACAGCCGACGAAGAAACGTGCCGTCATCCACGATCAATGGAGCCGCAACGCCTTCCTGATCCCACTGAGCCTGCGACTTTTCGTCGATCCAGTTTGCCATCGCGCGACCGGCGTGCAGATTCACATCGCGCACAACGTCACTCTTCAGCAACTGACCGATAGCGGTATCGCCGGTCAAGCAGCACACAGCGAGCAACAGCCAGCGAAGCATGGCGAAAGGAGACAACCACATGGTCATGGCAAAGCCTCTGTAACAGAAAAACATCCGTACTGACCGTACTTGATGATTCAACTCACTTACCGTCTTCTGCATTGCGACAGCTGCAGTGTAGACACAATGTCTATAAAGTCAAGACAGAGAATGCGTTATTCCTTGCAAAAAGGGAAACCCACACGATACGCTCTGGCTGTGCGCAAACTGCCGTTCATTGTTGGTTCAGAGTGTCGGAGGCAAATCATGCGGCAACTTCTGTTGTTTCTCTCATTGGCGGCAGCATTCGGTTTGAACAACCCAGTGTCAGCACAGGATTCTGGCACGAACGACAAGCCAGCCAGCGATACGGATAATCCGAAAGAGAAGTTCATCGAACAACTGAGGACGCACTATCACAAGCATGCTTCGGCGTTTGTGTTCGCGGGCAATCAAGATGGAGCGAAGCCCTTTCGTCTGGAGCCGAAGCCCGTGTTAACCTGGACGAGCACCGGTGATGCGTTATGGTCCGGAGATGTCTTCGTTTGGACGACCGAAGGCAGACCCGCAGTCATC
>JANOZG010000103.1:0-22391 GCA_031429275.1 Planctomycetota bacterium | reverse complement strand
CCAGCAATTTGCCGTCTGCGCCTTTGGCTTTGCGAGTATCTCGATCATCCTGCAAGTATGATCCATGGTGTTTTAGCAATGTCGCTGCGTCGTCAGAAAATTCGGGCTTGTCGTTGGTAATTTCTTCGCCCAGCGTTCCTCGTAACTGATGTGACGCTTCTTTCAGCAGTTCGACCTTGCTGAGCTTCATTTCTTCCGACATCTGAATGCTGTCCCACTGAGCAATATTGAAAACGGGCTGGTCTCTAAGCCAGACACTGACCTTTGAGTATAGGTTGCGTGGTTTTCCTTGAACAGGCGTTCTCAGCAAACGGTTCTCGACAGGCGGAAATCCGTCTCAAGCATTGGTAAATGCACTCCGCAAAACCGGACGCGGATTGCCATTTTTCTGTTTTATCCAATGTTTTGAACCAAATCCGGCGAGACGAAGCGAATCGAATCAGCCGCTTATCGGAATTTGGGCTGACTCTCATCCTGTGACGCGTCAACGGTTGAAGTTCAGAGGTCGCAAGATTTTTTAAGAACTTGAGTGATGGAATCACTATCTTCTGCGCGTGGAGATACTCAGCCAGTGCAGACGAATTCCGCTCGGCGGCAGCACGCGCCCGATGAGTCACACTATTCCACAATCCTGAAGACATGGATCAACGGCAGTGCGTGATAGGGATGATCGGGCGTCGAGCCGGCATTCGGCTGGCTCACATACAGTAGTTGATGATCGCGATCGTAAGCTACACCACCGACATCACGAAAACAGCGTGGAAACAGATACTGACCAATTCCTCCGCCTTCGGATTGATCTGACCATCGCATCCACGGCTGGATGTCATTCGGGCTCATGGCTCCATGAGCGGAATGAATCAAACTGGCCGGCGAATAAAAATACACCTGAGTTTCGTAAGGTGTACCATGCCAGCCTTTATCCACACTGCAGTCTTCAGGCCGAGCCAATCCGTAATAGGTTTCGCCCATCGACTTCTGACCGATCATAATCACAGCCTGCTTCTGTCCAAGTGTTAACCATGCTCCGCCACCCCAGCGATCGGCAGGCTTGTGCTGATCCAGTGGCTTTTGCATCGAGTACCATGCCAGTGAGATCATTTCGGTTGAGCCGCCCGATGGCAATGCTTGCGGCAGGCTGTAGGCAAACATCGATGGACCATGGCTGGAGTTTTGAAGTCCAGTCGCGGTCCAAAATCCGGAGATCAGGTTCTTTCCGCCAAACCACTTCGTCGCTTCAGAGTCAGGAATCGTAAATATATATCCTGCATGTTTGTCTGAATGGCATTCAGGCGCTGCTGAACTACTATCTCCCAGGTGCCACGGCCCCTGAGCGTCCTTTCGACTCAGGTCTAATGAACTGTGTCCGTGTGTCGCCGCGTCGTATTGAGCCGCGTTGTAATAGATATGCGTTGTCCAATGCAGCTTGTCGCCGACAACCTGCAAACCGCCAATTCGAAAATCCGATCCGTCCAATGCGTTCGACAATTGCCGCATGATTCCATGCGTGGCGTCAGCGAACGGCTGTAGCAGTTCCGCTCGAGGCAATTCTTCGGCACGCTTTAGTCTCGAAAGAAATGGTTTCGGAATAGAAATCTCCGCCACGCGTTGATGCAGCGTATGCCCTGTCAGGAAGAGAGAACCGGCGAAAGTCGTCGCTGTCTCCGGGCGATTTGGATCCGGACGATACGCGATGACACCCGAGGAGTACGCAAAGGAGTTGTTATTGTCTTCAAAGTGCGGAGGTATGAATGCACCAAGATACTCAAAATTACCCGGCGTGAGCATTTCCGCGTGAACACTGGCAACGTGTCGCTGTGTGCCAGGCAACGTTGCCAGATCCTGCGAAATAACATCCGGAACTGGCGACAATGAAGTGGTCTGTTCTGCGACTGGCGAATGAACTTCTTTAGGCTCGTCAACCTCTGCCGTCGATACGTCAACGCCGTCTGGCTCAGTTGCCGCTAGCACGACAGCAGTTCCACCGTACTGTGTCGGCCATTGCTGAACATTGGTCCGGAAGTACCGAACTCCCAGAAGCATCATGCCAGCCATCACGACTGAGGTCAGGACGACATTTGAATTTCGCATTGCAAGAACCAACTGCCAAAAACGAAAACAGAACTCAGCATCCTGAATCGTGCGACAGCCAAACAACTGCGCGCAGGACCTCCCGGCTGAGTTCAATGCTAAGTCTTAAGACTCGTTGATGCAGTCAATTCGGTTCAAACGAACCGTAAAAGCGGCGAGGATTGGGCAGGCTGTTCCGGTAGTGCCGAAGGAAAGGCATTCGAGACTAGCGCCTCAGGCTCAAGGAGTACTTGCCATGGTACACCCGACACTTAGACACTCAAAATCTCAGCGATGGACGAGAACCGCACAAAGTTTGCGTCAGCGAATTCATCGGTTCTGGCTGTCTGAGCGGAGGATGTTGCGGTAGGCGCTGTATCGAGAGTCAGGCTCGTGTCGCTTTCGATGGACCTGACCCGCAACGTCGCGCCGTTGATCTGGATACGAGAACCAGTGCCGGGCGGATCGCCAGCAAGTACACCGTGAAGTTCTGTGAGGAATTTTGTGCCAAAGCCAGTGACCGTGGTATTCCCCGTGGTCGCGGAAACAGTGCCCCTCAATGTTTTTGAGAAACCTGTGAATGCAGCCGTCAGAGGAACGGTTGTCAAGGCTGAATGTCCGGACGCAGTCGCAATATCGGATGTCGTGAGCGCGGCAATCCTGTCAACGACCGTCATTCCGTTGCCAATGACGCGGCCAAACACAGTATGCCTTGCAGCGTCAAGATCTGGTGCCGTACCACCGGCACCCGTTACGGGTTGGCCGTTGTTGTTGAGGATAGCCTCTCCATTGTTGTTCGAGAGATTAATGAACCACTGACTTGTACCGCTGTCCAGGTGGTCTGGCGACGTGTTGCCGCTGCCCGGCAGCAGTGCCATCGAGAGCGTGCCGCGGACGTTGGATGTTGCAGCATTGAATTCGTTAACCAGAGTGGTTGTGTTCACCGTAACCTGCGAAATCGCTCCGTTGTTTGCCGTAAATCCTCCAGCCTGAATCACAAAAGGCCGAGCCGGAGTATTGTTCGCCGTACTTGCTGGTGTTGTCTCGGACCGTTGAACGATCGCATTTGTGTACCGGGATCCATATGTCAGGAAATTCGCAACCGTATTCGGCGTCAGGTCATTGAACATTTCAACTTCATATGTCCCCTGGTTCGTTACGAACTGAACGATCTTGTTCGCGGACGGCACGTAGTCGATGTTGACTTCACTATTTGCCGTGCCCAGAACTGCATCCGTCGCGCGAATTCTAATTTTGTTCAATCCGTTCAATCCATCGTTCGCTGCAGAGCCCGCGGAGGTGTCGAGGTCGGTTCGCTGCAAAGTCACTGTGGTTGTGAACTTACCCTCACTGTTTGCCGTAAACGTCCCGTCATCGAAAGCTCCGTCGTTATCAGTATCGAGCGTAACGGAGGCTCCTGGCAGGGTCGTGCCCGCTACCGTATAGTTTTGATTCCGTGTAATCAACGCGCCGCCGACGGAATCCGTTGTGGTGTTTGCGGAGTTGTCCATCACTAATTCCAGTCCACCGATTGATCTGGCGGCTGTATCTGCAGCAGTTGCACGGGCTTTCAGACCGGTGGTTGCAGTGTCGATCCGGCCTGACAAAGCCGTTTCGACTGTCGAGGTGTCTGCTCTTTTAACGCGGGAACCTCTCGCAAACACTGTCGTCGTTCCCAAATCAACCTGGTCGCCAGTGCTGGACCCAAATCCAGTCGTAGGATGCCCATCCCCAGCCTGAACGTGGAACAATCCGTTAAAGGTATTTGTATTCACGAGCCTTACCGCATCGTTATTACGCCCCATGTTGATGGCGACATTTCCATTGACTGTATTCGCGTCCATCTGGAGCACGTCCGCACCTTGACGTGTTTTCACGCGAAGAAATCCGTTGATATCCGAATTCAGGATTGAAATGTCGTCATCGCCAGTACCCGTGGAGATTTTCAGCCATGCGTTGGCGGTGAGGTTATTCAAAGATACGCCATCTGCGCCGCCGCCACCGACGATATTGGTTCCACCGTTTGACGTGGAATTTGTAACACTGATCAAATCGTTGCCGCCGTTTCCTTTCAGGCGAAGTATGCCTTCGATAGTGGCGTTCTGCACGCTGATTGTGTCGGTCCCAGCTCGGCCGTACATGCTGAGGGACTGCTGAAACGTAGCTCCCGCGACGCTGAGTGAGTCATTTCCTGCACCACCATCGACGAACGCATTTCCTGCAACCTTCACATTGCGGTTAAAAACAACGCTGTCGTTTCCAGCACCTGTCTGAATAGTAATGTTTCCAGGTGCTGTGTCAGTGTTCGCTGCAATCACAAATAAAGCGGTGGAACCATTGATGCTGGTATTTGTCAAACCGCGCAGCACCACCTGATTATTGACGACCGCCACTTCCAGCTGATTGTCGGCTGCGTCACCTGTCACAAACACGTTTGGTCCGCTAAGGCTGGCAACCACGTTGCCAGTTAGAAGCGTTCGCGCTTCCAGCAGCTGGATGGATTCAGCGGACTGCTGGATGTGTAATCGCTTGTTCGATCGTCGGTCACGCCAATCCCACATTTTCCTGATCCTTCGTCTGTGAACTCGTGGTTCGCCTGAAAATACAGCGCATATTGCCGCTGAATTTGACGGATACCTGTCGGTAATATCGGTAGATTTGACGCAATCGTTAAAGTCAATTCCGGCTTATCGCGAAAAGACGGACAATTTGCCTCAAGCCAACCAGCGAGATTCTCCGCACTAAGCCCCCGATTTTCCGTGTTTTGTTGCTAAGGGCGTCTCGAATTGCATTCCTGCTCGCCTCGGGGTAGCCTGCGTCCGTTATTCCCGCCCGGTGGCACATTTTCGCAGGGGGGACGAATCCGACTTTGAAAGATGGATGAAATGACTGGTCCGGGTGAAGATTCGCAAAAGCAAAATCCTCAAGATGCTGCCAAATATCTGGCACAATCATTCTTTGGTCTCAATCTGAACCCCGCTGATGTCGGCGGTGAAGTTCTGTTTGATGACTATGATGACAATCGGTCCACGGCTGCAGAGCACAGCAACCAGCCGCAGGCGTCCATTGGTCGCCTCGACGAGATTCAGGCATTCGCCTCAGTGGATTCTGGAAATTCCAGTGCCCAGTCGGTCCCCAATCGCTTCGAAGAGAACCTCGATGACCTCATCGTGTTTGGAGACGATGACGACGACGATGACAACGTACCTGTCAGGGACGACGAAGACGACGAGGACGATGATGAGAACTTCGACTTCGGCGACGGCGACGAGGATGATGAAGACGAAGAAGAAGAGGAAGACGACGACGAATTTGAAGATGATGACGACGAAGAGGACGATGAAGAAGAGGAAGATGAACTTGACGATGAAGAGCTCGATTTTGGCGCGGACGTAATTGATCCAGCTCCAAAGAAAGGCATGCCAGTCGCCCAAGATTCAAGGCCGGCCCGTGGTGACCGGGGTGCCGATTCGCGTCAGGCGCCGTCGCGTTCGAATGCTCCTCAACCTGCTCGTCCGGTCGCTGAATCTCGTGAAGAACGACGTCCGCCGGCAGGGTCTCGCGATGGTGGCCGACGTGACGAACGTCCCGCCGCTCGCAGTGATCGCCCGTCGTCTCGTGACGAGCGACCTGCAACGCCTCGCAGTGATCGACCTGCTGCGGCTCGCGGTGATCGCCGCGACGAACGTCCTGCAGTTCGCACTGATAATCGCCCCGCGGGTCGTAATGAAGAACGTCCATCACAGCGCGGTGGTCGTCCGCAGGAAAACACTGCGGCTAGGGCCGACAGCCGCAGTTCCGAAAGAGCTCCCGCAGCGCCCGTTGAATCAGCGCGAAAGTCCCCACCAGGCGATGATGATTACTGGAAGGAACTCGATGGCTGGGTGTGGGAGGACGATGCTAAGAAGAAGCCAGCTGCGTCCCGTTCTGTTGTGGCCGCAGACGAGATTGATGATCAGGAAATTGATGACGAAGACGACGTTGTGACTTCATCACCAGCCGCTGAATCTGATGAAGATCGCGAATCACCAAAACCTCGACGAGGCCGTCGGCGTGGTGGTCGTGGCCGTGGTCGTGGCCGTCGTGATCGTCCTGAAACTTCCGCGCCGGCAGCTGATGAAATAAGTTCTGCTTCTGACGCGGCAGATTTCGATGATTTCAGCGAAATCCTGTTTGAAGAAGATCAGGAAGATTTCGTCAGCGTTTCCGCGGGCAGTGTGAAAGCTCAACGCCGCATTCAGGACGAGCCACCTTCGCCAGCAGCACGCAAACCAGAGCCAGTGGAGAACGATGACGAAGACGAAGCCGATGATGTTCAAAGCTCAGAAGGCGGTGACGAAGATCGGCCAGCTCGATCGCGTCGCGGTCGTCGTGGCCGTCGCGGTCGTGGGAAAGGACGAGAAGAAACTCGCGAACCGGTGCGTACTGAAGAACGTCCGGCAGCAAGTGCTCATCGTCCCGCGCGAAACGAAGATGACATCGACGACGACGATATCGAAGATGATGATATCGAAGATGATGATATCGAATTGTCAGACTTTGGTGACGACGATGAAGAGGAAGAAGAAGTACCACGTCGCCGTGACAGATCTCGTACGGAGCCTGCCCGAGGTGAATCCCCGCGTGCAGAGTCACCTCGCGGGGAACGGGCACCACGAGGCGAGCGTCCGCAGCAAGGCACTTCAGGGCGTGGTCGCGATCGGGAAGAACGAGCACCACGGGGTGCTGAACCAGAAGATCGACCTCGCCGACAACAGTCCCGCGAGCCACGTCCAGTGGTTGCCGCAGGAGATGTCGAAGTCGAAGGCCGTCGAGGTTCGCGACCTCCGCGCGTTGCAGCTGAGTTTCAGGATATCCCAACCTGGGAAGAGGCAATTGGCAGTCTTGCGATCCGCACGCCAACTGAAGAGCACGCTCGACGCACTGAAAATCGCGGTCGACGTGACAGTGGCGGACGTCCTCCTCGTCGCCGCAACTAATCAGCTATAACACCTTGCAAAACTAAAGCCGTCGGAGGAATGATGATTCTCCGACGGCTTTTTTGTATATCACCGCACTGCGCTGTTTCCTATTCTGTCTGCACGGCCAGTTCTTTAACAGAGTTCACGATATGGTCTTCCACGCCGGTCGACCATTTTGTCGGCAGGCCGTAGTAGATCATGGCCGTTTCACCTTCGTAGCCGCCCTCCTGCAGAACCCGAAGCGACGGGATGTAGGCCATCACGTCGTTGCAATAGCCACCGATCCAGACCGTTGAGCCGGGAAGTTCGTTCTTCAGACGCAGTGCATAATCAACAACAACTTCGCCGCCGAGTGTGACGACTTGCAGATCACCCAGACGCAAAATTTGTACGGGGTACGGATACACAGGAGAAAGCTGGCCATCACGCGAGATGGCATCGAGCAAATGAACTGCGCGACGGGCGATGTACACATTTTCGGATTTCAGATCTGCTTCAATTTTTTTCTTAGACGGCAGCTGGTCGAATGCAAGCTCGATTTCGCGATAAGACGTTCTGAGCTTTCCTTTGACAGGTTGCATAGGGCTGGCAAGTGCCCGATCAACTCCGTCGGCCATCTGTTTTCCGTAGTCAGCCGCCAGTTCCACAGTCTTTCTGGGCAGTGGGTTCTGATCCGCACCACATCCGGCGATGAACATAGCCGTTGCTTCCGGATGGCGTATTTCGATTTCCAATTGAGCAAATCCGGGCCAGTCGCCGCACCAATCCATTCCACTGAGCACCGTGGCATGGCAGGCGTATCCGAATAGCACAGTCCGCAGAGCACCATCCGGTGCGCGGACCACCAACAGTGGGACGTCATGATCTATTGGACCAACCAGTTGTCCGGCCGCGCGCAGTGCAGGGACATCCGGTTCGCGATTGTTGCGGCGATTAACGGCAAACGTTACCTGACCGGAACCAAACTGCAGTGTCGCGGGTTCCTGGTTTGCGAGTGCGTCGGCTGAGATTTTCAAGATGCTCTCGCTGAGGAATGTCGTATATTCCGCGAGCAACCGCTTGTTTTCGTCGTCCAGCGAGTACATCGACATCAGATTTCGTCCAACAATCGGTCCGGAGTGTGTATGCGAAGTTGAAATTGTGATGTCTGATCTCTGCAAACCATGTTTGTCCATGAGTTGTTCGCAGATGGCCATCGAGGTTGATCTGTCGATCCCAACGAGATCGAGGGTTATGATCAGACATTTGTGCCCGGTTGGATCGCTGATGGCAAGAGCTTTGGCATACAAGTCATGAATAGTGCCTTCGGCGGGTTTGGTTCTTGAGGCGTAGCCGGACATCCACATGGCAGTCGGCGGAGTAATGACAGTCTTTGCAACTCCAGCCTGCCAGACTTCGTCAGCGAACGATTCGTCCACCTGAAAATTCAAGGGGATCAGAGTCAGAAGCAGGACGAGCAGTCTTCGCATGCGAAATCTCCATCGAGTCAAGTTTAACAGGCGACCTAGGCCCTACGCTTGTCTAAATTATCTTGAAGAGGATTTCAATTGTTAACAGAATTCCAGCACCCGCCAGCATCCAAATCAAAGAGGCGACGCTGAACACTTTTCTGTCACGCCATTTTAATACTGCAGCCAGAAAAGGTTCTTTGTAGACGGACACAGGATTGCCGAGCAGCGCAGCGCGCAAGTCGTCCACCAGCATGGCCATTTTTTGGTAGCGGTCAACGGGCTGTCTCTGCAATGCTTTTACGCAGATCGCATTGAGTTCTGCCGAAATCTTCTTTTTCGGGGCCACACGTTTCGGCTCCCGAACCGGATCTTCGAGTAGTTTACGTTTGATCTCTTTGAAGTTTTTGCCTGACATGTAGCTGTCCCCAGTCAGGACTTCAAACAGAATGATTCCCATACTGTAAATGTCCGACCGCTCGTCCACATCCCCTGTTTCGACTGCCTGTTCAGGCGACATGTAGAAAGGTGTCCCCTGCACGTCTCCTCGGCCCGTGAGCCTTCCCGACATAACCTGCTTGCCACTGCGAATCAACTGGTCACCGTCGTCGTTGTCGTCCATGTCCCAGACTTTTGCCAGTCCCCAATCGAGAACCATGACCTCACCGTAATCGCCGATCATAATATTGGCGGGCTTCATGTCCCGATGCACAACGCCCTGAGCGTGTGCGAATGACAGACACTGCGCAGCGTGAATGAGTACATTCACCAGCGAGTCCAGTGGAAACTGCTCAATCGTTGGTTGATGATTGGCTGCAATCTGATCAAGGATGTCACTGAGATCCCGACCGCCAAGCTTTTTCATGGTGAAATAGGCATTGCCCTCAGAGTCGCGGCTGAGTTCATAAACAGGGATTGTCGCGGGGTGCGGTATCTGCGCCGTGACACGCGCTTCGCGCAGGAATCGCTTTTGGTACGTTTCGAGGTTCTGGTACTGCGGCTGCAGCGTCTTCATTACGACGAGGCGTCCAAGATTCTCATCGACGCACGTCCGCAGTATCGCTTCACCACCTTGAGTCAGGGGCTGGAAGTCGCGATAACGCATGAAGCCGTTTTTGACGTGCTTCGGTAGGTCTCGGTCTGTTTCAGACAGTGCGATATTCTTGTTCACAAAAGTATCCTCATGTCTTTATACGGGTTTTGAGCAACTCTCGCAGCTTGCTTAAGTCGCTCGCAAAGCCGCGAATACCTTCGGACAGCTTGTCGGTCGCCATTGCGTCTTCATTCAGCATCCAGCGAAACAGCGGTTCGTTCATGTCAATGCGATCAAGCGGCAGATCTGCGGCGGCAGATGCGTCCAGTGTCCGTGGAACGGAATTTGAACTCTGACCAAGCTCCGCCAGCAGGTTAGGCGCGATGGTTAAAAGATCGCAACCGCAGAGAGCCATGACTTGTTCCTTCGTGCGGAAACTGGCTCCCATGATTTCAGTTTTGTAACCAAACTTCTTGAAGTAATTGTAAATCTGTGTCACTGAGCGAACACCTGGATCATCATGCACAGCAATCTGCTCCACCTTTCGAGCCACTTTGTACCAGTCGTAAATGCGACCGACGAACGGACTAATCAGTGTCACACCGGCCTCAGCGCAGGCGACCGCCTGACCAAATCCAAAGAGCAGCGTTAGATTGCAGTGGATATTGTTGCGTTCCAGATGCTCTGCGGCACGGATACCTTCCCATGTGCTCGCAATTTTGATCAGCACTCGATCAGACGAAATGCCGGCTTCTTTATACAACTCAATCAGTTGATATGCTTTATCGACCGTTGCTGTCATGTCGAAACTCAGTCTCGCGTCGACTTCCGTCGAGACACGGCCGGGAACGATTTCAAGTATTTTCCGCCCAAAGTTCACGGACAGGCGATCGATGACTGCATCGACAAGATTCCCTCGCTTGTGATCACGTGTGGATGTGGCTGAAATTGCTTCGTCAATTAATGCCGCGTACTGCGGCATCTGAGCCGCCTTGTACAGCAATGATGGATTCGTTGTCGCGTCCTGTGGCTTATGCTGCGCGATGGCGTCAATGTCGCCGGTGTCGGCGACGACGACTGTGTGCTGCTTCAATTGATCAAGGCTGTTCATGACATTGTTTCCGTAGCGGAGATACCGAAAGCTCGATCCTTTCGAGGATCGCTTTGTGCGGAAAGTTTACTGGATTATTTGTCCAGATCCCACTCTTCGTCAAAACTTGAGATCCTTTAGTGCGTCGGTGTGGGAGACTGGCTCGATTGGCGTTTCTTCGGATTCGTCTTTCTGGAGAGTGGCTGCACGAATCGTTTTGAAAAGTTCCATTGCCGAAGGGCGAAAGTATTCCTCTATGTTCGTTACGTGGTCAGAAATGGTGCGATTGGCTTAATTCACCCTGAGCCTTAGGCGACGGTTTTTGGCTCCGCCGGTTAAACGATTCAAATCTGACCGCGCTTTGAATGACTCAACGAACACAAAACAATAAAAGGATGGACAACTCTGCTGAGTCGGCCATCCTCTATTGTTTAAATCATGAATGTTCTGAATTCTCATTCAAGACATTGTTACTGCAAAGCCCAATAACTTGGGGATTTAGTAACGGTCGCGTCCACCGCCACCGCTACCACCACGGCCGCCGCCGCCACCACCGTAGCCGCCGCCGCCGCCACCACCACCACGTCCGCCACCGCCACCACCGTATCCGCCGCGTCCGCCACCACCACCACCGCCGCCGCCACCCGCTTCGCGTGGACGTGCTTCGTTGACAACAATCTGGCGACCATCAAGATCAGAACCGTTCAGAGCACGGATGGCTTCATCACCACCGGTCTCCATCTCAACAAAACCGAATCCCTTGGATCGGCCAGTTTCGCGGTCACTGACGACCTTGGCTGAGGTCACAACGCCATACTGCGCGAAAGCCTGCTCGAGACCTTCAGACGTAGTGCCCCATGCGAGGCTACCCACAAAAATGTTCTTACTCATCACAATACCCTTGAGCTTTACAGCTACCAAAACACCTTATCGTTGCCACAACGGCAACTGTTTGAACACGTCACTTAAAGCCCTCTGATCAAAAACATCAGCGGCATAAAACAAAAGGTGTATGCTGTGCAGGAGAACTCAAGATCGGACGAGACTAATTGGAGTACGCGGCTGTTCTTCGAGATTACTGATGCTCACACCAGCCGAGTCTGGAGGATTCGAAAATCGATTCCTAATGACTTCAGGCGAGTGTCACATTACCTTCCGTGCGGCAGAATAGCAACACCAAGTTGTGTCATCAATCCTGAAGAAAAATATCTGCAAGTTTTGAAAAATCCGTGGTCACAAAAAAATGAGATTCGGTCTTTTTCGCCGGTCGGTGATCACATCTGGATCAATCGAACTGGGAGTTTTTCACGAAATGTGATCGGTGAATGGGATTTGAAGCATCCAATCGAGTTGACGTGGCAAATCAAGAACTGCATCGACAGCAACGCAGGAGCTATTCACCTGGCCTGATAGTCTCCACACTCACCGCCACCGTGCCAACTTCAGAAAGCGGCGCTGACAGGCTATTGGATGTCACGGCTCCCAACGAAGAATATCTCATGCCCACCTGGAGTCTTGATTTAATTTCTGCAGCATCCACAAGAGACAGGTGCATCGGAGACAGTTTGATGTTCCATGGTGCATAGGCTTCTAATGTAACAGTACAAGTTGACTCTGGATGCCACTCTTCTTCTTTTTTTTCATAGAGCTCAAAGCCAAATCGTCCACCGAAACTGCCTCCATCATAGACATCACCGTGTCGAGTTCTGCACCGCAGAACAACCGGGCTGAGGATATCCGACGAAACAGTTTCCGGGGTGCCCGAGAGTTGAAACAATGCGATTGGCAATTCATGGCTAAGAGAGTCGGTTCTCACTGGCAATGAAATTCTCTCGAAGTAACATGTTTCCGCGTGAACGGCTGGTACTAATTCAAAGTGATCGATTTCGTCCAACGGTCGAGGAATGCGAACAGGCACAGCAAACGGCTGAGAAGAATGTGATATTGAATCAAGATAAATGCGTTGCCCGTCCTTCGTTATCAGCATCAGGGATAATCTCTGCCCAGAGGGCGCTTCGATTCGGCACAACATCTCTGAGACCCAATCGAACCCACGCGCATCCTTGTAGAAGCCTTCTTTTGAACTCCAGCCCACATGTTGCCCGGCACCCAGATACTCTATGAAAAACTTCACTCCGCCTTTTTCATAAGTCCATTTGGGCTCAGGAGGAATGATCATGCGAAAGGCGTTGGCTTCGAAGTTGGCGACGGTCATCACGAGGTCGATTTCATTCGGCAACTTGTCATGCAGGGAGAAAAGGTGAAATCGAGTTTTGTCAAGAACTTTCACTCCCGCCGCGAGTTGAAATGACGACAGTCGGATTTTTGTTTTGGAATCCAGTATTTCTGCATTGGTGATTTCAAATCGATCCGCAGCGGGGCTCGCCAGATCAATGATAGCATGGTCCATGTATTCAGCGTTCTTGATCGTTGGCAATGCCGCCAGAGTGGTCGAGTCTTCGGTCGTTCGTTCCGTGAAATGTCCGTCCTTTTGACATCGGGCGATTCGTCCGATCGAGTACGTATTTGAGCCAGAAATCAACTCATTCGTCGTCGTTCCTTTGGCATCTGCCAGCAACGCCGATTCTGCTGCCGTACGTATGAAATCATCCGGCTGAGAAGCGGTTCGCCATGCCGTGATTTCAGGAAGTACTCCGATGCGAGACTTGGCACTAAACCAGCCGAGTCGCGGCATTTCCGTATCATAGCCGTCAGGGTAACTTCGTGACGCGAGCCGGAACACAGTGTCATAAGCAGGCATTGCGATTTCGCCATTGCTGTCGGTCACAAGATCAATGAATTCCAGCTTCAGGCCTGAATCCAGGGAGTGATTTTTCACCTGATTGCACTCGAGCGACATTTCTTCAATCGTAACTCCAGTCAACGACACGCCGTTGCCTGTGCGATATCGCTGAATTAACACAACCGGTGCATTCTTCAGTGATGCTGACAAAAGTTCCTGGGCTGTGTTGAGATCACCGCTGCGACGATACCACGTCCCCAGCAGATGCTGCGTGTAGAAGAAATCCGGCTTTCGTTTCAGCAGTGCTTCCAAACCAGCGCGAGTTTCCGGATCATCAAATCGACGTATCGTCTTTCCATCGTTGTTGTATGTTGAGCGATAATCTATGACGAACTGCTTGCACTCGTTGATAATCACCAGCTCGTCAGCAGCGGGATCAAAGGAAAGATTTCGCCAGCCAAACCAGCCTTCGAGCGAAGTCTCTGCGATGGGAGTTCGTTCGGCTCGGAGCCCCGGTAATAGCAAAATTCCAAGCAACGCGACCAGCAGAATAGCGGACTTTGCCAGACGATGAGTGCGAAATAGCGAACTGTCCATTAATCGACGTATTCGTCTCGCTGCTGGATGTTCATCATTCGAAAAGCCAAGAGCTATGGGTTCAAGTGGATGGAACGTCTGTCGCGCTGCGGCCTGGATCAGCGTTTCGCAATAGCGTTCAGGTGCAGCGAGTCGGCTGGTCAAAAGAACGTCATCGCAACAGTCCTCGCGGGTGCTCCGCAATGCTCGCTTCAGCCACCACATGCCGGGATGAAACCACCATACGATGCTCAGAAGTGTCTCAAACCAGCCAACTGTCAGATCGCGACGATGAATATGAACCAGCTCGTGCCCAAGGATGATTCGCAGTTGATCATCTGGCAGACTCATTACGGACTGCGGCAACAGAACAATCTGCCGCAAGAGTCCGATCGCAAATGGGGAATCACATTCCTGCGAAATGAGAATCGGAGGCAAGGATCGCATTTTCAGTCGATTCGCTGCCTGTCGGGCGATTTGCATAATGTCCGTCGATGCGGGCTCGCTGTTTTGCACAAGTTTCCGTAACGTCCTGCATTGACGGAAGACACCGAAGCCTGCAACAAGAACTCCCGTGGCATGCATGAACAACAAGCTGATGACGAGCCAGTTCACGCTGGGTGCTGAGGCTGGCGTTATACTGTTGATCACGTTCTTTTCCATGTTAACGCTCGTCAATTCCGGCGCAATGGATAAGTCGGAGGTGGTTGATTGGTTCGCAGATTCTGCTGCCGACCTGTTGTCGCCTTCTTCAATTTCTCCGCGAAGTACCGGTGCCTGAAACTCAACGACGGATGTAACGTCCAAAGGCAAACGTGACTGAGCAAACAGACCGACAGGCAAGCTCATGAATGGCGGCACAGCAAATTTCAACAGAGCCAGCAAGAGAATCGCATAGCGAAACTGAGCACTTGCTCGTCGACTGGAAAAGAACAACACTGCGACCAGTGCAACGACGATCGCAGACTGCCAGCTAGAATGGATCAGCCATCCGGACCAGTTCTCAACAAGTTCATGAAATCGGTTCATTGGCTACTTCCCGTCTTTCGAGTTGCCGGATTTCAGTTCATCCAGCAAATGTTGCAGTTGCTCAATTTCTGCGACAGTGGGTTTGCGAGTCTCAAAGAATGACGTCATGAACGCAACGGTGTCGCCTCCGAATGCCTGCTGAAAGAAGTCTCTCATCAAGCCACTCCACGCGCGAGAGGAGTTCTTTGAAGGGCGAAACACAAACGCTTTACCCTGGTCTGCTTTCCGTTTGGTGACCAGTTTGCGAGCTTCAAGGCGATTCAGCAGTGTCAACACTGATGAAGCTTGCATCGGCCGAGCTTTGTCGAGCGCGTCGCGAATGTCCTTGACAGTGGCCTCTTCCAGCTGAACAAGGCAGGCCAGCACGTCACGTTCGGCGTCCGGTATTCTGGGGTGTTGAGTCGTCATGATGAAAGAATAACGACAAATGTCTTTATCGCAACGAAAAAAAGACATTTGTCGTTATTTTTGGCGATAGATGGATGTATTCGCGATCGTTCGCGTAATTCGCCGGCAAAAGCAAAATCATGCTGCGAATTTATGTGATGCGATGCTGCAGCACGCTATACTCCGCGCGGTCATGAGTGAGACAATTGGCGAGCGGCATGCGTCAGCTTGCCGGTACAAGAACGAGGTACCGGAGGGCTTACGCCGCTCCGCTCGCCAGACTCATTTTCGACCGCGTGGAGTATATCAAACTGCGAAGTTGGCGATTTGGGACAAATCAGTCTCCGTCACAAAAGCAACTCCATGTGCCAGGATGGCATGTCGCCGGATCAGCGTCCGATGCTTTGCCCGGAAGGCTTCTTCGTTTTCGCCGCCTTTAAATCGTAGTTGTCTTCACCCACGATATCAGCCAGTGCTTGTAAAAACTCCGGGCCGATATTGACTTTGCAGTCGTTACCAGTCGTCAGGATATATCGCATGCGAGACACCGGCGCACTTTCTGCATTATCGTCTGATGATTCGGACTCGATTCCATGGCCATTTCCGCTCGCGTGGCCGTTGCCATTCTTCGAAATCCCGTTGCGTTGGTTCTCTGCGAACGAATCGACAATCAATATCACTTCCGTGGAACCGGGAAAACGTGACACAACATTTCGCACACGCTGAACATCGTCCCGGGAGTGCATTCCCTTCTCAAACTTAATCGCGACCTGCGCTGTGAATTCTTTGTCGGCCTGATCGAGCGTATAGATTCGGTTCACCACAAGATTCGGTTCGCGACTGCGGCGATCGACTTTACCAGCCACGATGATCACGTTCTCAGTCTTGATGAGCTCTTCATACCGAGCGTAATCTTCCGGCCATGCAATGCATCGGATGATGCCACTGGAATCTTCCAGGTCGAAATTCGCATAGCGGTTGTGGCCATTGCGGCTGCTCTTCTTGGCTGTGGCAAGCTTGATCGATGAAATCATGCCGCCAACTGTCACCTGAACGCCGTCTTCCATTTCGGCAAGTTCCGAGTTGTGGTTCGCCACGTAGCGTTCAATCCGTTTGGCATGCTGAGTCAGCGGATGTGACGTCAGATAGAATCCAATCGTCTCCTTTTCCCATGCCAGTTTCTGCGACGGAGTCCAATCGGAAACGTCCGGCAGACTGATGGTCATCGGTGCTCCAGCGTCATCCATGTCGTCATCGTCGCCACCGAAAAGGCTCTTCTGCCCTCGAGCTTTGTCCTTTTGCCGCGACAACGCTGACTGTACCGCACGCTCGACAATTGCTGCCTGCTGCGCACGAGTTCCGGGTAGACAATCCAGCGCGCCGGCTTTGATCAGCGTTTCGAGATTGCCCTTTGTCAGAACTTTCGGGTCCACTCGTTCGGTCAGATTGAAAATATCTTTGAACGGACCATTCGCGTTTCGTTCATCGACGAGTGCCTGAACGACGTTTTGACCAACGCCTTTTAACGCCGCCAGTCCGAACGTGATCTTGTCGCCAAAGACGCTGAAATCGACATCTGACTGATTAATATTCGGACCCACCACTTGAATCTTCATGCGGCGGGCGTCATCGACGTGTTCGCTGATGCGTTCCGTGCTTTCCATTTCGCAGCTCAGAAGTGCGGCCATGAATTCGACGGGGTAATGAGCCTTCAGGTAGGCGGTTTCATAGGCGATCAAACCGTACGCCGTGGAGTGCGACTTGTTGAAGCCGTAGCCCGCGAATGCAACGATCAGATTCCATAACTCTTCCGCCACCTGCTGTGAGATCCCATTGGAAACAGCACCCGCGATGTATTCTTCGTGGAAGCTGTTGATGATCTCATGGCTCTTCTTGCTGATCGCCTTAATACACTTGTATGACTTCGAAAGTTCGATGTTGCCCACTCGATTCAGAATGCGCATCACCTGTTCCTGGTATACCATCACGCCGTAGGTTTCGGCGAGTACTTCGTCGACCACAGGATGCACTTTCCGAGGCGGCTTGCGGCCGTGTTTCACATCGACGTATTCCATCACCATTCCGCCTTCGAGCGGACCGGGACGATACAGTGCCGACGTCGCGATAATGTCGGCGAAGCAGTCGGGTTTCATCTTTGTCAGCAGGTCACGCATCCCACCGGATTCCAGCTGGAACACGCCCTTCGTTTCACCACGCTGCAGCAGAGCGAACGTTTCTTTGTCTTCCAGATGCGACTTAACGTACTCCAGATCGAAGTCCGGATGATTTCGTTTAACGTTCAGCACCGCCTTGTCGAGAATCGTGAGGTTGCGCAGCCCCAGAAAGTCCATCTTCAGCAGGCCGACTTTTTCTACCGTTGGGCCGTCCCATTGAGTGATAATGTCTTCCTTGCCCGTGATCGTTTGCAGTGGCAGCACGGTATCGAGCGGCACGTCAGCGATTACCACGCCTGCCGCGTGAGTTCCCGCACTGCGAGCGAGTCCTTCGACCGCGATCGCATAGTCCAGGACTTCGCGCGCGACGGGATCGGTGTCGTATGCAGATTTTAGTTCCAGACTTTCCGTCAGCGCGGTTTCCAGTTTGATGTTCAGTGTGTCCGGAATCATCTTCGCCAGTTCGTTGACTCGCGCGATGGGAACATTGAGCGCGCGGGCGACGTCGCGGATGGCGTTTTTGGCCTTGAGCGTACCGAACGTGCCGATCTGAGCGACGTTGCGTTCGCCGTATTTCTGTTTCGTATAGTCGATCACCATCTGCCGTCGATCGCGGCAGAAGTCGATGTCGATATCCGGCGGTTCCGTTCGGCTGGGGTCCAGAAATCGTTCGAACAGCAGGTCATATTTCAGCGGGCAAACGTCGCCGAGTCGCAGCAAATACGCCACGATGGCTCCACACGCCGAACCTCTCGCCCCACAAGGAATCCCGTTACGGCGTGAGAATTCCACAAAGTCCCACACGATCAAAAAGTAGCTCGCGTAACCCTTGGATTCGATGACGCTGAGTTCATATTCCAGCCGCTTCCAGTGACCTTCTGTCAATTCTTCGCCGTAGCGTTCGTACATTCGTTGCTTGCACAGGTCTTTCAGAAAATCAATGTCCGTTTGCTGATTCGGCGGACGAAAGACGGGATATAATTTGCGTTCACCGAGCTGAATATCAACACGATCGGCAATCTCCTGTGATCGAGCAACGGCATGATCCAAACCAGGAAAACAGGCATACATTTCATCCGGAGTACAGACGAACAACCCGTCGTGTTCCATCCGCATGCGTTTTTCATCATCGCGCGTCGTGCGAGTGTTGACGCACAGCATGACGTCCTGAACCTTGGCATCTGACTTGTGCAGATAATGCGCATCGTTGGTGGCGACAAGTGGCAGACCGACGCGATTCGCCAGATCGACCGTCAAGTCCATGCAGTCTTTCTGAATCTGAAAGCCTGCGTTCTGGATTTCCATATAGAAGCGATCGCCGAAGACGCGGGAATACCATTCGACGAGCTGCTTTGCGTGATCATTGTCTTCAGCCAACAACAGTCGGGATAGCTCCGATGACGCGCAGCCCGAGAGGCAGATGATGCCTTCGTTACATTCTTCCAGAATCTCACGGTCAATCCGAGGCTTGTAGTAGAAGCCTTCAAGATAGGCGGTCGATGAAAGCTTGATCAGATTGTCAAACCCTTTGCGATTCATGGCGAGAAGCGTGAGGTGCGACGACGCTTCTTTCTGTCGGCTGGACGTACGGTCCGAGCGTCGTCCCGGTGCGACATAAGCTTCGTATCCCAAAATCGGTTTGACGCCGCCCTTTTTGCAGCCGTTGTAAAATTCAATCGCGCCGTAAAGATTGCCGTGATCTGTGATTGCGACGGCATTCATCCCGCTGGCTTTGACGTGCTTTACCAGCTCGGGAATACGGTTAACGCCGTCCAGGAGACTGTAGTGGGTGTGACAGTGTAAATGGGCGAAAGGTCGCGTATTTGTGACGTCGGGGGTGATAATTTCCGGGGCTTTGTCGGCCATGATCGTCGGTCCGTCGTGTGCAATTCGAGGTCAGATTCCACGTGAACCTAGATTGTACCACCGCGAGACGACATGGCATAACGACGAGCGGGCGGCGGAACTGAATTTTCCGAACCCAATTGACCTGAGCCTGATGCGTTGGCTGAATTGAGGCGAGCGGGGGATGTCAGTCCACTGCTTTTAACATCTTCTCTATCCGTAACTCGTGAAATAATAGACAGTTACATCCTGAGACGAGCCAACTTTTCGTTTGTCGATAAATGTCGAGCAAGGGAGCCAGCATGGATGCGGCCAGCGTACAGGAAGTGATCGGTGCATTGCCTCTGGCGAAGGCTACATGTTGTTTGTTGCGAGAGATTATGGACGAACAGCAGTTAACTGAATTATTCAACAAACATCGTGGAAGGAACTACCTAAAGGTCATCACTTTTCCGGTGATGGTCCGGATGATTGGCGATGCACTGCTGCAAGAGGGAGGCACGGCTCATCGCGCGTTCGGGAGAGCTCAGCAAGAAGGCGATCTGGAGGCTTCGATGGTGGCCGCTTACGGCAAACTCGCGCGAATGCCAATGAATCTCAGTATGGCTTTTCTTGCGCACAGCACCAAACCGTTGCTTGCGATTTTTCCAAAGCAGGCACGACGGAAATCGCCGCCCTGTCTGAAAGATTTTGAGACGATCATTCTGGATGGTAAGGCGATCAAGAATGTGGCGAAGGATTGTTTCCATTGCGGAATGCAGGCGGCGGATTGCTGGGAGGTCGTACGCTGGTCGCGCTGCACTACGCGACGGGACTGGTTCTGGCAAAGCACGCCGTAGCGGACGGCGACGCTAATGATTCCCGGTTTGTCCCCGATCTCATGCCTGTGATTCAGGAACAGATCAAGGGACTGCTACTGTGGTTGGCGGATCGCGGATTCTGTGATCTGAATCGATTGGAAGATTTCACAAAAGACGGCAATCATTTTCTGGTTCGTTATCACAAAAAGAACGGTTTTCATTTGGATCCGGATCACAAGGTTCTCAAAGGAAAAGACGAGCAGGGTCGACGCTTTCTCCAGGAGTGGGGCTGGCTCGGCGCAGAAGCTCACAAGAAACGTCGCTATGTCCGCCGTATCACACTTTTTCGACCTGACGAGGATGACGTGATCCTGGTCACCGATCTGATCGACGCTAAAGAATATCCTGCCACGGAATTGCTGTCGCATTATCTGGAACGCTGGGGCATTGAGCGTGTGTTCCAGCAGGTGACCGAAACGTTTGGTCTGCAGAGCCTGATTGGCGTAACGCCGGAAGCGACGATTTTTCAGTTTTCGTTTTGCCTGCTGCTTTACAACGCAATGCAGGTCGTTCGCGGCTTCGTGCCGAAGAATCAGAAACGCGAATGCGAATCAATCTCGATCGAGAACCTGTTTCACGACACTCGCGAAGAACTCACAACGCTCTCCGTGCTGATACGTCGAGGCGTGATTTGCGTGGATGACATTCCACCCCGCCAGGCCGACGTTCAGAGGCAACTGAATGACCTCCTGAAGAACCAATGGTCAGATCTCTGGATCAAAGCCAAGAACAAAAACCGACGGCCTCACGTGCATCACTCCGGAAAACGAACTCACTCCTCCGTGTTTAGACTCCTTCATCCTGAGCTGAAAAGATGTTAAGAGCAGTGGATGTCAATCCCCTGATTGTTGGCCTCACGAAGAATCACGGGACTGACGTCCCCCGCTCGCCTCAATTCAGCCCGCGCCCGGTATATGCACCAGTGCTTATGGACCTGCATTTGGCGCAGCAGCTTTTCGATGCCAGAGCATTTCAGCGGGAACGGGACCGAGCGTGCCCGTTCCTTCACGTTCGAACTGAAACTGCAGATCTTCAGCGCCGTTGCCTTCGAAGTAGCCAATTTCGATTTCGTGAAACCCTTTCGCCAGATACAGCATGCGACCACGAGGCTGCGATTGATGATTGCCGTCATTGTCGATCACCAGTTTCCCATTCAGCCACATCCTGCTGCCGTCGTCTGATTGCACAACCATTCGGTACAACCCATCATCCGGAACTCGCACCAGCCCCTTCAATTGGACAGCGAATTCGTCCTGACGGTCTCTTCGAATCTCGGGCAGGTTGACCACGGAAACCGTTGCCTCACGAACCAGCGTCAATTCTGCAAAGTTTGGAATCAGTGAAAACTGTCCGTGATAAAATCGATAGTTCAACCCCGGTTCCAGTTCGGACTCATTCACAGCAACAGCAGCAACAGGAGCACGTTCTCGTGCAGTCAGGAACAGGTCTTTGCTCTCTTCGCCGCGTTTCACTGTGATGGAGAATTTGCGTCCGGAAGGCAGTAGTTGATACAACGTCAGGACCCAGTCCACTCTGTGACGAATCGTCTCGCCGTTCGCGGCTACAATCTCATCGCCTGGGTGTAGTCCTGCTTCGGCGGCCGCAGAATTTTCGAGAACGCTGGCAACCACGGCGGCAATTCCTTCAGGTTGCAATGCAATTCCAATCTCACGCCGATTTCGCAGTTCTGGCTCGACGATTTCCTCAACCAGTTCATGGAACTCATCTACAGGAATTGCAAAACCGATGTTCTGTTCCTGTCGAATTCCGCCCCAGACGACACCAATGATTTTTCCTTCCATATTGATGAGTCCACCGCCGGAGTTGCCTCCATTACTGGCCGCATCAAACTGAAGATAGGTGTCTCGGCGGCTGTTCTTGTAATTTGTCATCACAAGAGCATTGGGAGCGCCGCTGAGCACACTTCGTGAGCTGATAATCCCGGATGTGAATACGAGGCCTCGTCCGCCAGGATTTCCAGCCACGACGATGGATTCGCCATTCAGGATGTCGTGACTTCGTCCCAATGGAACCGCTGGAAATGGCCCGGATGAGATGAGTTTCACGATGGCTAAATCTTTTTCCGGCAATCGTCCTATGACCTGAAACTGCTCGGGCTTCTGATTCCCCGGGAGTTCGGGGCCGATCAATGCCAATCCCTGATTGCCTGGCAAA
>JANOZG010000102.1:0-1998 GCA_031429275.1 Planctomycetota bacterium | reverse complement strand
CAGTTCTCGATTGGTGTTTGTCTTTCACATTAGCGCGACCTGCCTTACCCATTTGACGCAACTGCCCAATCGGCATTTGCAGCAGTTCTCTGATGGCCTGCACCAGGGCTTCGACACATCCTGCGGGCACAAGCCATCCATTTTCACCCGGGATGACCAGTTCTGGGATGCCAGCGATATAGGTACTGATGACAGGCCGTTCTAAGGCCAGAGCCTCCATCAGGACAACAGGCAATCCTTCTGCGAAACTGGGCAGGACCATACCGCGTGCCTGAAGAATTTCTTTCCGAACTTCTTCGCCAGTCGCCCAGCCCGTGATTGTCACGTTTCTCGCGACGCCATGTTGGCGAATTGCTGCTTCACATTCTGGACGGAATGGACCATCACCAACAAGCCGCAGCTGAACGTCAATGCCTTCACTGACCAACATCCCAACGGCTTCGATCAACAGGAGTTGGCCCTTCTGTTCGCATAATCGGCCCACGCAGGCAATCGTGGTGGAATCCTGCAACGGGGGAGGATTGCTCTCAAGATATTCGTCGTTGACGTTGCAGTGCACGACGTTGATCTTCGCCCATTGATCGTGACTGCACCATCGCATTAACTGGCTACGACCAAATGACGAAACGGCGACGACGAATTTCGAACGTCCAATTTTCTCATGCAGTAAAGAACAGGCAGCACGGTCAAATTCCTCAGGTCCGTGAAATGTGATGCTATACGGCGGTCCGCCGAGCACATGAGCCAGCATTCCAACATTTGAGGAGTTGGTTCCGTGGTGGATGTGCAGATGTTCGATTTTGTCGACAATTAGACTGTCACGCAGAATGCAGGCTTCAGCGAGATAGGCCAAATGATAGACGAAAGAGCGATCTGAACGCCTCGCTAGTTGGCAACTGAGCCTGGCTGCTCTGAAGAACGCCAACGGACGCAGTAAACTCGTCTTGATCAGCCCCTTTACCAATGCGGCCCAGCCACCGGCCTTGAGATATCGAGTCTTTCGTTTTTCTTCCTTGTCGGCTTCATCAACAAGTGTGTCAGGCCATGGCTGGTGAGCGTAGCGTGCCACAGGACCACAGTATTTTTCGATCTCTTCCAATTCACGACGAATATACGTCATGCTGGGCATCGGATATTGATTGATGAGATACGCGAGCTTCACGTTACTTGACTTCCCTTAACACTTTTGATGTTTACTGATATGCGATTTTTCGGTGTTGAGGCGTTTCAATCTCTTATCCGAAGCCAGCCCCACGGTGCTCGCACATCACTTTCGATTGCTCATCCGGAAACAAACCGAAGCAAGCGAACGTCGCGCCGCAAGTATTCGCGCAGAAATTCTTAGTCAAACAGCCCAGGGCATAGGTTCGATCGGCTCAAATGTCGTTGTCAGCGCGCGACAAGTTCCCTCAACCCCGGCTTCGTGAATTGCAAGTGCCAATTCATTGATATGCAACGAGAACTGCGGTGAAAGACGACAAGCGCGCTTCTCATTGAGAGAGTTGGCCATTTCTGAAGGACCTCGGCAGTAATCCATGCATGCCGGGCCGTCGTGACGAGGCCGGGGATGAGATTTCCCAGCCAAGGGTAACTTACTCTTCCATGGCCAAACGATCATTCTCCGACGTATCGAAAAGATCCGTTTGATCCACACGGGCGATCGATAGTGCCATGATTCATCGGTCCCCAGAATTCCTTTTTCACCAAATACGCGAATCTGATGGTTGTGCTGAGCGACGATGCTGCAGGTTAATCGAGCAACAACCCCCGAGGAAAATCGGACACATGCAACACTCAGGTCAGGCGAGATTCGATTCAGTGGTTCGTCAGTCTTCTTGTCGTCAATCGTTGTGGATCCGAATGCCGTAACGTTTGTCGCAGGCCCAAACATCGCGCATAGCCACGGTAATACGTATCCCGCATGTTCCAGAGTACAGCCCACTTCAAATTCGTCCTTGCTCGGCCATGGTGCTCCCGAACGTGATCGCCAGCGGCGAT
>JANOZG010000101.1:0-1621 GCA_031429275.1 Planctomycetota bacterium | reverse complement strand
CAAGCGTCTTGCCGCGCACCTTGAGTGGCACGCCCATGTAAGACTTCAGACCGAGTTCCCGGACCAGGCGCAGTTGTTCTTGATCCGCGATCATCTGGACGAGCAGTTCATCATTTATCTGCGGAACGATTTCGGCTTCTCCAGTGCGGAGAATGGCCCATACGCCCTGCGGTGCATCAGGATCGGGCGGGAAGCGGCGATGGAGTTCAAGGGCCAGTTGCACTTTGGCCGGGTTCACATGAGCAACCACGACCCGGCGAAGTGTGCCGTCCTGCTCCAGGACGTCCACCGTCGCCCAATCCGCGAAGGACGGGACGGCCAGAGACGCGACCTTCTGAATTGTACTGTCAAAGTCCACCAGGACGGCGAGGGCAGCGCTGGCATCCGCGAGGAATCGGGCAGTCTGCTCAGCCCGTTTGCGTTCGGTCACGTCCATACCGATGCCGATCATGCGTCCCGGCTGCCCGTCGTCCGCGACAAACACCTTTCCGGACCCGGCGATCCAGTGGATGCCGCCGTTGGCCCAGACGTTGCGGAACTCGACGTAGAATTCCCCGCTCTCCTGAAGGGCGCGCTGCATGGCGGCATTCACCGTTTCCTTGTCATCCGGGTGGATGAGTTGCTGGAAATGTTCGAACGTGCCGCCGAACGTGCCTGGTGCCAGGCCATGCAATGGTTCAAGGCTGTCAGACCACTTGAGGTCGCCCGTGCGCATGTTCCAGTCCCAAACGCCCATGCGACCCGCATCGAGTGCTAATCGTAGCCGCTCCTCGTTCGTGGCCAGGGCCTCACGTGCCTCCTTCAGTTCGCTGATGTCCGTATTTGTACCGAACCAATATATGACCCGACCGTCGGCCTCTTTCAATGGGTTGATTCTGGTAAGAAATGGCCGGAATCTATGATCTGCACCCTTCAGTGGGAAGACCATGTCGAATGGCTCACCGCTTTCGATTGATGCTCGCCACCGCTCCAACACGCTGGGGAGTTCCTTCGGGTCGTGGACCGTTTGCCAGCCCCACCCCTCCATTTGCTCCGGCGTGGTTCCGGTGTACTCGTACCAGCGGCGGTTATACCAAAAAATGTGGCCATCCGGTCGCGCCATCCATGCCAGTTGCGGGATGCTGTCGGCCATAAGTCGCAACTTGGTTTCACTCTCCCTTAACGCCGCTTCTTGTTGCCTGCGCTCGGTGATATCCCGTGTGAAGCAACGGCTGTGAACGAAACCGCCGTCCCGGAACATCACGCTGGAGTCGATCAGCACATCCTTAATCGACCCGTCTTTGCATCGCAATCGGGCCGGATATTCGTGCAGTTTTTCGCCCGCCTGCAAGCGGTTAAGAATGTCGCTGATCACGCTATCGTCGGCGTGGAAGTCGGCGATGGGACGACCGACATACTCTTCCCGGCTATAGCCGAGCATGTCGAGTTCGGCTCGGTTGGCTCGCACGATGATCCCACTCGGCCCGACCAAATGGAGACCGATTGTCGCATTCTCAAAAAAGTCCGCCAGCTCGGCTTCGCTTTGCTGAAGATCTTCCTCAGCGGACCTTCGCTCGATAAACTGGCCGACGTTGGCCGCTACCGTGTCCATCATCTCAAGAAGATCGGGGTCTGGTTTGCG
>JANOZG010000100.1:0-8612 GCA_031429275.1 Planctomycetota bacterium | reverse complement strand
GACTTGCCTGACCAAATCACTTCAAAGTCCAGCAGCTCAACAATCACGACCATATCTGACGTGTCGATTTCCTCCACCAGCGTCATCGGCGGCGAAAGACAAAACGGACAGGCGCGAAGAACACTCGTCGCCAGCAGCATGATCAACGCGAGACAACTGACGCTTTTGATTCGCGACGAAGGATCCCAATATTGCGAAATTGCCACGACAGGTTCATCCTTGAAACTGTGACTTTTATAACGAATCTAACGATCGCTCTGTTGCATCTTCGACAAACAGGCATCTGACGAACGACAGTTTTCACATCGCCCCATTATCCGGCAATACACTAGGCAATCTGGACATCAGCATTTCAGCAGAAACTGCCGATTTCGTAAACATATCTCGATTGAGCAAAGCGCACAGACTATGCCCCTACGGTTCAGGACAGGACTTATTCATCCGGCGAACCGTAACGTCGAATTGTTCGCTTCGGCCGTTCGCGAGTTCTAAAGGCTTCGAAATCATCGACTTTATATTCCGGCAGAACTGTGTTGATGCGTTTTTCGATGTTGGTCAGCTCGCCGCCCTGTTGCAGGGTCACAAATGTAATCGCTCGGCCATTTTGATCTGACGAAAGACGTCCGGTTCGGCCAACACGATGCACGTAGTCGTCGCAATACTCCGGGATGTCAAAGTTGATGATGTGTGAAATCCCGCTGATATCGATACCGCGCCCGACAACGTCCGTGGCGATCAACAAACGCAGCTCACCAGCCCTGAGCGACTTGATCACCGAGTCACGTTTGCGCTGCGGCAAATCTCCATGGATCGCTGCGATACGGTTAGACTTCAGACGTTTCGAAAACTCGTTAAACAGAGCGTCCGCTCCTCGTTTGGTACGAGTGAATACGATGGCCTGCTGAGGCCTTTCCTTCGCCAGCACCCGAAGCAGAAGCGCCCTCTTTCGATCTTCATCTACCGTGATGTAATACTGCTCGATTGTATCAACAACGACACGATCTTCCGAAAGATCGACCATCGCAGGTTTGAGCATATAACGCTGCGCCAATTTCTCAACTGGCGGCGGCAATGTGGCTGAAAGCAGTAACGTTTGACGCTCTGCAGGACACGCTTTCAGAATACGTTCGATATCGGGACGAAACCCAATGTCAAGCATACGGTCGGCTTCATCAAGCACAACGACTTTCAAATCGCCCAATTTCAGATGCTGTCGACGCAGCAAATCAATGACTCGACCTGGCGTTCCAATGACAACGTGAGCCCCACCATCCAGATCTGCAATCTGTCGCCCGATTGGACGACCGCCAACCGCAAGCGCGAATTTTAGCTTTGAAGTGCCACTAAGCTTCTTTGACTCCGCATGCACCTGCTCGCCGAGTTCTCGTGTTGGTGCCATTACCAGGAGCTGTACACGCCCGAGTGAGACATCCAGACGTTCGAGTGCAGGCAGCATAAACGCCGCCGTTTTTCCGGTTCCCGTGCGGGCTTGACCAATGCAATCACGACCAGTCAGAGCAATCGGAATGAACGCCACTTGAATCGGGCTCGGCTTTTCGTAGCCGATTTTTGTGATTGTTTTCAGAGTTGCGGGTGCTAGGCCCAGCTGAGCAAATGTCGAAACTGTTTCCGTCGGGACGTCCAATGCAAATTCCAGAATCTTCCGCCAACCAGACATTCATTTGAGCTTCCGTAATGGCAATTGACGCATACGAAACTCCCACAGAGGCCCAGTGCGACAGATGGCGAAAAACGGGTCGCAAGGCGTGAAATCCATGGATTTGCAACTTTACGCCATCTTCCGCGACCCGTCAACACTCCAGCAGCCTATCGTTTTAGCGAGTCGCAAAGCAGTTGGCTGCAGGCTGAACCAATCGGCAGGCCGGCTTTTGCCTGTCATTTTGCTCATAATACCTGGATTCTCTTTAACAAATCCAGCAGGCAAGATGCCTGCGCCACTGCAATTCCGGACCAAATCAACCTGCAGCTACCGACTTGCGGCTCAGGTCTGTGACCAAATCTACTGTTTTTGTAGCCACGGAAGACTTTGCGGTGGAAAATACACCGACTCACTCTGCGAGAATCGTAGCTCGGCTAACTGGAAGATTCATGGTGAAAAACGCTAAACTAAGGCCGGGTATTTTCAAAATGGAAGACGTATGCGCCCGTGAGTGGCAGTTGCAGCCTTGGCAAGTTCAATTCATGCCACCACAAAATCAAGTCTTCCGCATCTCCTGTGCCTGAACATTTCCAAATCACAATCTTCGGTGACAATCCATGGATGCTCTGTTTGATCTTTTCAGTAGTCTGATCAATGTACTTTGGTCACTACTGGATGTCGTAGTGAATCTTGTACGGGTCATCCTGCCATGGCTGCCACTGCTGGCCTGGGTCGGATTCTGGACCTTCGCTGTGAATTGGGCCAAAGCATTTCCAATTCTTCGGCGTGGTGGTTTCATTGGAATCCTGTTGCTGATGTTCGTGACTGTGATTGTCTGGAGTGCCAGTGCTCCACCAATGAATGGCAAGCATTTAATGCTGGGACTTTCTGTTAGCAACTATGCCGGAAAGTTCATTTACGTCACGATGCTGACATGTATCGCGTTGCTGTGCGGTTCCGCTCAGCTCTCAGGCGCGTTTGGACGACTGGGGGAATTCCCGGAAGAACCCGCAAACGATGATCATGGGCATCACGGCCATGACAACCATGGACATGGTCACAACGATAGTCACGGCCACAACGAGGGACACGTTGGCCACGATCACGGCCACACAGCACACGCTCACTAACCGCGTTTACACGATAAAATACCTGCCGTTTATTCGACTTTCCTCCCGCCAGGCGACTCTACGATGAAACATTTCACTCTACTCGTCATGCTGATCCTGTCTTCCACTTTAATCGCCGGCGATTGGCCAAACTGGCGCGGACCGCATGGCAATGGAACTGCCGATGGTGCTGACTATCCGACGGAATGGGCTGCAAATAAAAACATCATCTGGAAGTATGAACTAAGCGGCCGCGGTGCCTCGACACCGACTATCGCTGGCGATTCGATTTTTGTAACGACAACGGTTGATGGTCAAAACATGATTATCTGCATCGGCATGGACGGCAAGCAACGCTGGTCATCGAAACTGGGAGCAGCCGTCGAAGGGAAGCCGGGCAAGGACGGTACCGGAGCAAATCCATCCACGATCACCGATGGAACATACGTCTTTGCATATTTTAAGAGTGGCGATCTTGGATGTTACACAGTCGCAGGTGAACAAAAATGGCATAAGAATCTTCAAGCAGAATACGGCGAAGACACTTTGTGGTGGGACCTGGGAACATCACCTGTTCTGACCAAAGATGCCGTCGTCATCGCCTGCATGCAAACCGGGCCATCTTACGTTGCCGCGTTTTCAAAAGCTGACGGTTCAGTCATCTGGAAGCAGGATCGAAACCTTGGTGCACCGGAAGAAGCAGCAAAAGTTACGCAACGCCTGTCGTTGTTGATGAACCTGACCGTCAAGTCATCGTTGTCCTCGGCGCGGATCACGTCACAGCGCACAACGCAACCGATGGTAAGGAACTATGGCGTGTCGGTGGGCTGAATCCGACGAATCATAAATATTTCCGATCGATTGCTTCCGCTGCGGTGTCCGATGGAATCGTTGTCGCTCCGTACGCACGCGGAGAATCGCTGACAGCGATTAAAATGGGTGGGCAGGGCGACGTCACTGCCAGCCACATCGCTTGGTTCAATTCCGCGACATCGGCCGATGTGCCTACACCGGCAATCGCGAAAGGGCGAATCTTCAACTGCCGAGACACGGGCGATGCTCGCGGAACAATCGATTGCCTCGACCTGCTCACCGGAAAAAAAATCTGGTCTGGAGTTCTGCCGAAAAACCGGAATACGTATCGATCATCGCCGACCGTGGCTGACGGAAAACTTTATATTGCTCGCCAGGACGGCACCGTGTTTGTGCTTGACGCCATGGGCAGCGAATTCAAAATTCTGGCGGAGAATACTATCGCGGAAGAACACACTGTTGCTTCACCAGTTTGTGTCGACGGCAAGATCATTCTTCGCACAGATTCGCACGTGTATCTGATCGGAAAAAATGGTTGATCAGCAAACTTGAAATTTGCTGCGGGTTACCGGCACGTTCAGCCTCAATGAAGGTCATCGACTTGCATCATAACGGGCCTCAACGCCACAGGCCTGTAAAAGCGATCCCTGCACGATCAAATCATGCGCAGCGGAGAAATCTGACTTCTTTTCGCCCCGAATGATTCTGGCCATATCAGCGGCATCATCCACGTATCGTACTGCAGCAGCAGGTGCTGCTTCGTTGCCGATTCCAGAATACTCGCAAACTGTTTCAGAGATTCTCCTGCAGGCTTATCCACATGCACATGCTTTCCCGCGGCCACGCAGACTTCAGCAACATTCAGCAGATCTCTGACCTCTGTCTCAACCAGCACCGCCTGAAGATCAGGCATATTCAGCAGTTGTTCCTGAGTCATCCATGGCAGATCACGATACAACGGCTCTGACTCCGCCCTCTTTCGTAACTCCGCATTCGATTCAACCACGCCCACCACTTCGTAGTCCGGCGAATTGCGATACACGGATAGCTTGCTGGCATGAGCATGCCCAACACCGATCTGCCCGATCCGAATTCGCGGCTTCGCAGTCGCAGCCGTATCCTGCCATGCCGTCACTGAACGGGACACCACTGACAACGCCAATGCTCCACCAATTCCCAACACAACGTCGCGGCGATGGTATTTCATATCGTTCTGCTTTCAGGCCCAACCACACATCTAATTCAAACATTGCAATCAAATGATCATCGTCAATTTGCCAACACAACTTCTTCTGCGGCTGTATCACAAGCCCCGAAAAAAACGCTCAACCATCGCCGTATCTAAAGATCTAAAACAGAAATTCTTCGCGGGCGATGCGGTCAAAAGAGCTGTTGGTGTTCGGCCCCCTGTTCCTTTGGCTACAGATTTCGTTCGGCTGTTTCAAGAGAAATCATATCAGGGAACGGGAGCATTGATTGGTGATTCGATCGTGGCAAACGATTGGGAATAGTTCACGAGTGTACTCTTCATTCGCTTACCATTCTTGCCTTACAGCCGCGAAATAATCATCAGGTAACGCACTGCTTAATTGGCAAAGGATGGAGAAAACGAATAGAAATCGATCAGAAGATTGCCTTTCAATGCGGGGAATTCCGACGTATTCCTTTACGGTACAGTCTGCTCAACTTCCGATTCGCTCCGCTTGCGATACAGAAACGCGTCGGACGTCAGCAATGACACAAGCATGGATCTCATGCTGCCACCGTTGTCTTTGTAGGCTCGATGTGCCGCCTGCAGAACGGGAGCGTCGTTGAGTGTCTCGTTGCGGCCCATCCAGAACCGAAAGGCGTGACGAACGAAGACCTGCTCCGCTCGTTCTGACTGAGAGATTTTTTCGATCAGCTCAATTGCGTTGCTGACTCTGCCGTCCAGAGCAGGGTCGCCGGAATCAATGATCTCTCCGCTCGTGTCGACCGGTTTGTCCAGTTCCGTCTCGCGAAACAAGCCGGCATGATTGAACATCTCAAACGGCAGTCCCAGCGGGTCCATCTTTTTGTGACACGTCCAACAATAGGTCTCTCGCGTGACTCGCATGCGTTCGCGAAGTGTATTCTTCGGTTCATCCGGAAGCATGGCATCTACCGTGATGGGAACATCAGGAATTCCTCCACCGAGTAAACGTTCACGAATCCACCGTCCGCGGCGGATCGCGTGGTTGTCCATCGCATCGGAATGAGACACGAGCCAACTGGGATGCGTGAGAATTCCAAGTCGCTCGCCATCCGGTGCTGTCGCAAGAATGCGCTCCGGCTTCATTGAACCATTGCCGAAACTGCGGCGACTGACGCGTGCAAGAATCTCCGGCCCGACCAACTTTGCTTCCGTGACGTTTTGATTTTTAACACCCTTCTTTTGTTTCTTTTGTTTTTTTGTCTCAGGCTCGTTCTCTGCTGCTTTTGCTTCGGCCAGTTCCTTCTGCTGCGATTCGTCCTCGTCTGAATTCTCAGCGATCGACTTTTCCAGACCAGCCTGAGTTTCTTCTCGGGAACTTAAACGGCCGAAATAAACGCTGTCATTCCTCGTCGCGACAACCTTGTTCGTCGTCAACAATTGCCGCAGCACATCACGATCCTCCTGCAGTATGATTTCGATCAGGCGATCGGTACTGGCCGTGGCGTCGAACATCGCGTTGTAGTGCGACGTTCCTCGATTGCTGATTCCGGTGTCCGCCAGAGATTTTTCGTCCTTGCAGATGTACCCGCCTCGGTCGTAGTCGAAGTAATCACGAAAGAATTGCAGCACTCGAGGCTTACGAATGCTGTCGTCGGCCAGCATCCGCTCCACTTCGCGCTCAACGTCTTTGCGGGTTCGCATCCGACCTTCGGTAATGGCCGTTCGCAGTTGTTCATCGGGCTTGATGTAGCGCAGAGCGTGATTGACCGCCAGCCCCAGCTCCCAGTCCTGCAACATGACTCGGCCGTGTTGATCTTGTTGGCCGTGTTCAACCAGTTCCGGTCGGAAGAGTGCATCGCGGTCAAGAAAAATCGAGGACAACCCCAGCGCGACGCCATCTTCTTTGCCAAGCTTCTGGATCGATTCATTCACGACCGCCAGGTAGTTATCAGACTCCGTCTTCGTGGGCGGTCGAAAGGTCAGCAATTCGAACAAATGGTCGACGGCAGCTCGCAGACGTTCCTCCGATACACCTTCTTCTTTCATCAGTTCGTAGACCGGCGTGAGTGGCTCAACGACTTTGGTGCTGTACACGATACTTGTGGGAAGGCCGCGAAGGTCGCCCTCCATCTTGTCAGCGACCGATTTGGGATCATCGGTGATTTGCCAAGGTTGCGCGATGCTGAGCGGGCCAGAGGCCATATAGCGAATGATATCATCGGCGACGTCCATAATCTGAGTCGCTTCGGCACTGTTGACGGTGTAGAAGTGAGGATAGTTTTCCAGTCCATGATCGCGAGCTGTCGAAAGCACCGCAGGAAGACTCTTGACCGCTGTCGCATAAGCAACCGTTCCACCCTGCCAGTGAATGATGCGATCGGTGCCAAAGTAAAGCTTCAGTTCGCCTCCGTGATTGGTGGGCACGGAATCACCGTGAGCGCGCAGGCCGGGATTCTTTGGATCGAAGGCAGGTTCGGTGTTGATCAGCTCATTGAGCCGCGTGATGTGTTCCTCACGTGTGACTCGCCAAATACGTGCCGGAGTCGACGTTGGGACCAGCGTGATGCCTTCCGGCAGTGGACCGAAGAGCAGATCATGATCCAGAAAGTTACCTTTGTTTGGATCGAGATGATCAGAGAAGCCACCTTTGTCGCGCATGACTCGCGTCAGCTGATTGACGATCCACTCCGAAAACCGCAACCGTTCGATCACCTCGGGCTGTTTCGCATCGCGAGGAGGCATCTCCTTTAGAGCCACTTGAGCCCAGATGCTGCGCCAGGTGCTGGCGTTGATTTCATCAACCGGCCCGAGATCACTCAGTGAGAGACCTCCTTCAGGATCCGTCTGGCCATGACAGTCCATGCAGTTGCTCTTAAGAAAGCTGCGCGCGAAGGTTTCGTAATCGCCTTCGGCTGGCTTTCCGGGCGTAAAGTCGTCGCTGCACGCGACGACCGGCAGTAATAAACACAAAACGCAAGTCGCAAGAGTAACGGTCCTGCTCATGCCAATACTTCCGCCAGTGGGCCGCTGCCGGAATCGAACTTCCTGGCGAGTTGCTCGTTCATGTTGAAGCGGTCGCTGGTAGCTCCCGCAGCATGCAGCAGAGCTGAGTACAACGCGTTGATCGGACGACGTCCGTCCAGTTGAGTGAAGCAACCTGTCCTGAACGCGCCGTCGAAGTTGCCGAGCAGCATCACTGGCCAGTTGGCACCGTTGGTGTGTTGTTTGTCGGCGTTATTACTGGTGTAGACGATCAGCGTGTTGTCCATCATCGTCCCACGGCCTTCCGGAACGCTTTCCAGTTTCTCCATGATTCGCACCAGCATGCGACTGTTGTATTGGCGAATCTTGATCCAAATGGGATTGCCCGGCTGATCCATGTGACCGAGGCCGTGACCCTGCTCCGAAATGCCAAGGCCCTTCCAGGCACCAAAGATTTCGCCTCGCCCGGAACCAATGGTCAGCGTGTTGGTGATTCCCGAAGTGAGCGATGAGATGCCGAGATCCAGCAGCACATCGTGCCAGTCTGTTTCGAATTCCGGGGCGGTGTAGCGTCTGTCAACTTCCGGAGCGAACTTGCGCAAGTGATCGGAGACCGTTTCCAGTCGCCCACGCAGCCCATTGACATCCCGGAAGCTCTGCACGTACTGCCCGTAGCGATTACGGTCTTGTGCGGGAATTGACTCTGCTCCTGCGGCGGCCATCGATTCAATTTGGTTTAACAGATTCGATTTCGCTAAATGCTGACGCCGAATGTCACCGGTCGAAATTCCTCCGTAAAGCATCTGGTACAAATGGTTGGGGTTTGAATGCATGAAGATTGGCTGACCGGCGCCACTGGCCGAGAGAGTGGCCA
>JANOZG010000099.1:0-4111 GCA_031429275.1 Planctomycetota bacterium | reverse complement strand
GTAGCCGAACGTCTGTTCCGCAGCCGGGTTGAATTCGACCACCTTGCCCTCGTGGTTCATCGAGATGATGCAGTCGAGGGCCGTTTCCAGAATGCCACTTTTCCGGGCCTCGCTCTCTCGAAGCTCTCGCTCTGTCCGTCGCTGCTCAGTCACGTCCCGAAAGATCAGCACGACGCCGATCATCTTGCCCGCCGCATCTCGGATCGGGGCGGCGCTGTCGTCAATCGGTCGCTCGGTCCCGTCTTTGGCGATCAGGATCGTGTGGTTTGCCAAGCCAACGACGACTCCCTCCCGCAGGACGCGTTCGACCGGGTTGTCAATGGGCAGTCGGCTGGTCTCATTGAGAATGAAAAACACGGCTTCCAGCGGGATTCCCTCGGCCTTTTTCGCAGTCCAACCGGTGAGTTCTTCGGCGACGGCGTTCAGATAAGTGACTTTGCCCTCATTGTCTGTGGCAATCACTGCATCGCCAATGCTGGCGAGCGTGACTCGCAGCCATTCCCGACGTTCATGCACCTGCTCCTCGGCACGCCGGCGCTGGAGGACAATCGCCGTCTGGTTCGCCCCAACACTGAGTAGCGCCCGATCCTGCTCGGTCGGGAAGTCAGGTTTGCACGAGCCGCTTACGAGAACACCCTGATCGTCACTACCACCAAAATGGGTCACGGTGACGTTCAGCGGCTTGCCGCTGAACGGGTCGACGATTGTCACAGAGGACACTATTTGATCGGCAATCAGCAATGGTGCAAACGCCTCACTCGCCACATCCAAACGGTCTGCATCGGAGTGGTTCTTCCTGCGGAGGATTTCAACGGCTTCCTCCCCGTTCTGTGCCGTCATCCGGACATAAATCAGGTCGAGCCCAAGCGTGTTGAGGAGTACGTCGGCGAGGCTGTTAGCAATCCGGTCGGGGCTTAAGCCGATCCAAACGGCGGGAAGTGTCGAGAAAGCGACCAAATCCCGCACCGCTCGCCGCAGGCGAAGGTTTTCCTCCAATAGAGCGTTCGCTGGCAATTCCATCTCTGTTCTACGCCGATTCAAGAATAAGTTGCGAGTTCGTGCGAAGGTATGAACGGCCGCGCTTCTAACGGTCCCTCAGCATTTCGTCGGGCCGCACGTGGAATGGGTTCGCTGTGATGTCATGTATCTCTTGTTACCTTCCCGATTGTTCGTTCAACAACTAGTCTGAGCGGAATTCACTCAGGCGCGAGCCGGACGTCTGAATCACCGACGCATTGTGTCCACGAGTTCCTGGACGTTGGCTGCGATGGCTTCCGAGTTCGGCAGGTTGCGGAAATCTCCTCTCAGTGCTTTGAGGGCATATCGCTCATAGTCGATTTCGGACTGCGTCCGGACTCCCAGACGTCGGAACACCGCCAACGGCGGACACCAGCCCTGGATCGAGTGTTGGATCAGGAATGAGCCTACGATCAGCGGTACAAGGGCGAAACGGCGGTCCTTTACAAGGGCCAAGGCCGCCCCGGCAACCGTGAGAGCTGCGGCGTTGGCTTCGAGCGTCCGCTCGATGTCCCATTCGTGATCCAGCTCAGCCAGGCGGCGATCGATAGCCGACCGACCCGCAGAGGCAATCTGCTCAATCCGCTCCTTCGTATGACGGCGGATTTCCTCATTGACATGCTCGGCAGTGTGTTGCGGGACCCGCTCAACGGTGGATGGAATCACGTTAATGCTCCGGATGCAGGAAGGGCGACGAATCAACATTTTAGCTGTTGCACTGTTGAAGCAATTTTTGCGCCGGGAGAAACTGCGAAATTCTGATCAAATGTTCATTGCGTTCAGAGTTAGAGAACAATAAGCGGGGCACGGACTTTGCGTCCCTTTGAGGTGGGCACTCGAAAACCGCGCGGCCTGTACGAAATGAATCAAAGGGAGAGTTTCAAATCCGGGTGCCAGCCGTCAAACACTACCTGCCGAAGATGCGCTGCGGGCCGAATCGAGAGAGCAGCCAGGATTATTTGACCACGATAACAATTATTTGAAGTGCCACGTGCACGAAGTTGGTTTTCGCAGGGCCACCTGCACATGGCGATCCAGCCACCAACTTCGGCATTGGCCGTCCCACAGAAAACCGGCCTCTGATGCCAGCGACGCGAGACAGGCAGCCGACGTCCCCGCGCGTCCCGCGTCAAGAAACGCATAGCCGCCGTTCTTCAACACTCTGGCACATTCGCGGACAATCAGACGACTTTCATCCGGTGTGAAATGGCAGCCGAGTCTTCGGATCGCATGGACCACATCGATGGCCCCGGCTTCATATTCGACGCCTGCGGAATCACAAAACGTCTCCAGAACGGATGTTTGGCGCACTACAACAGGAATGGTGTCTCTCTGTCGATTCTGATACGTACGCCGCTGAGCCATGGCCGCAAATCGAGCATCCTGTTCGTAGGCAATAATGGTGGAACCTTGCGGAAGCCACCAAGCCAGAACCCTGTACGGCGAGGAGGAAAAGTCGTCGAGATGCCGGTCCTCATCATCCGCCGCCCGACTTACTCACTCATCCAACGCCTAGCGGGCATCGCGTCGTTCTTGTCTGTCTTCCCTGCGATTCATCCGCTCTTCGGTGCGGTCGATCAATTTGCCACGCCGCGTGAAGAATGCGCAGGCATGAGCAACAATGCCGATGCCCCAGCCGCCCGCTACCCAGAGAACCCATAGATTATCTGGATTCCGTTGGTAGTTCAAAACGGCCAGGCCACTGACGATAATGATGTAACACGTTAAGTGAATCCAGAACCCTGCGCTCGTGCGTTCTTCCGCTTGCTGATGCGTCACCATGTCGTTCTCCTAAGTATGGAAACTCACAATCATCTGCTGCTCCGGCGTCGATTATGGCTTTCGACTCGTGTGTTTGTGCTGCTTTCGAACCTCTTCGCGGTCCTTTGTCTTCGGGCGACCATCGGCTTCACCGCCTGTGGTCTTCTTACGAGCGGCCTGTTCCGCAGAACGGTTTGTGTGTTTGCTCATCGTAACAACTCCTGAGATTCTCGATTTGAAATAAAGTATCCTGTCCGACTGGTCGCCAGTGCGATTCCTGTGCCGAAACAGATCGACAGTGTTGCGCTTGTTGGTAACAGGACTTGCTGGATCAGTTTCTCGGCGACAGGTTGATTTACGGCTCATGTGAACGCCCATCGATCAGCCAACTCAAGAAATAACTCACTGCTTTCCGGTTCGCCGCGCGCGCCGCAGTTGACGGCGTCGGCTCTGAGTTGAACCTGACGCTCTTTGGCCGACCCCAAGCGTGCGCGGCAGGCCTGTCACTGGGAACGGCCTTCAAATTCCTGATCTCTGCCTGTTCACGGCCGTGATCGCACCCGTGCTGGTATTCACACTTGCGGTGCCGATATAACGGCGAAAAAAGAAGTAGCTGAAGACACCGACTGACAGGATGAGGCTTGCCAACGCAAGCGACCAAAAATGGTAAGTGCCGAGGATAAAAAGGGTACCCCAGGCAAATCTCAATCGGGAAGCCGTCGATACTCGCTAAAAACAAGGTTGTTGATCAATCATCCTGGCAGGATTTCGACCACACCAGCCCATTCACCGCGACTTCTGACGCAGGCTTTGCCCGCAACGCAGATCGCCGCCGGGCGCTCGCCACGGTTAGGTGTGCGTGAACATGGGCCAGCGTCCTGCGGTTGGTGGGCAGGAAGCTTCGCAGGAAAACGAGACCTTCAGCGTTTGCAGAACATCAGTGCGTCCGGAATCAGGTGGTCATTGGGATCCCTTCGTGTCCGGCACGTTGATTGCATCGGGACAAGAGCACGCTACTTCGTCGATGCGCGTATTCAAAGCAATACTGCGTGGGCTTTGCAAAGGAGTAACTTAATGATGGGCGAGTGTTTCGTTCTGACTCAGTTGGAACGCAGAGTGTAGAAGAAACTTTTTGATGAGAGGAAATGTATGTAACGAAAACTGTCGTGCAAGCATTTTCCTGGGCAGTGATGGGACTTGCGATTACCGGCGCAGCCTGGGCTGTGCGACAAATAGCAAAAAGGCCATACAATACTCGCGCGAGTTTTGTTCTGATCCATGGCCGTTTGTTGGAGTATAGGCTCAGCCTGAATCGCCAATGTCCGAACTTGCG
>JANOZG010000098.1:0-9619 GCA_031429275.1 Planctomycetota bacterium | reverse complement strand
ACCAAAAATGCGCACCATGGCTGCAGGTGTTGAACCTGAAGAACTGGAAATCGAAGAGCGATCTACTCGTCTTCTGATCAGTTATTCGGACGAGGATCACAAGCCCTCAAGTGACACACTCAAGGCTGCCGGGCTGCAAATGATTCAGGACTACGAAAGCGGTTCGTTCCTGATTGTTGAACCCATTGGAGACGTCACGGCAGGTACTGTCAATGCTTTGATGTCCGACGATGCCGTAGCCTATGTCGCGCCAGATTACATTATGTCCATTCCGAAACTAGAAGCGTCTGCGGAGATTCGCCCAACAGCGGAGGATTCCGTTGCCGATGATCCGTTCTTCAACAAACTCTGGGGAATGACGAACAGCGGTGCCGCAAAAGCATGGCCTCAAATTCATGATTCAGAAAAAGTCATCGTCGCCGTCATCGATACGGGCGTCGATCATACTCATCCGGATCTGAAAGACAACATGTGGTCCAAAAACGGACAGTATGGATACGACTTCTATGAATACGACAGCGATCCCTTAGATCTGCAAAATCACGGGACACATGTCGCCGGTACAATTGGTGCCGTTGGAAATAACGGCGTTGGCGTGGTTGGAGTGAGTTGGAAAGTTCAGATCATGGCGATGCGTTTCATGGGACCAGATGGTGCCGGGGCAACTTCTGACGCGGTGAAATGTATTGACTGGGCCGTCGATAACGGTGCTCATATTCTTTGCAACAGCTGGGGAGGCCCGGACACTTCACCAGAACTGGCGGAGGCTGTTGCCCGAGCGGAACGGAAAGGTGTCTTGTTCGTTGCGGCTGCGGGAAACACGGTCGGCGGCGGAAACAACAACGATCAGCGGCCGAGTTATCCATCGTCATTGAAGTCCGCAAATGTCATAGCCGTCGGTGCTATTGACTCTAAAGATGCCCGTGGTTCATTCAGCCATTACGGAAAGCAATCGGTTGATATCGGAGCACCGGGAGTTGATATCCTCAGCACCGTCCGAAACAACAAGTATGACACATACAGCGGCACTTCAATGGCCACACCCCATGTGGCTGGCGCTGCAGCTCTCGTGTGGGCGAAAACATTTGCGGCGCCAACGCAGACAACAGCCCAAATGAACAAGGTACGGGATTTGATCATGGAGAATGCTCGTCCAGTCCCGGCTCTCAAGGACTTCTGGGGCAATGCGGCCCCTGCAAGAGTCGCTGGCGGTGTCCTTGATATTTCTTTCCTGGCCAACAAACCGCAAGACACCAACCCGCCGCCAACCGAAGTCCCTCGTCTGCGCCTTGTTGAAAACCGTATGATTGTTGATCCATCACGGTTACGATAAGACTCTGATTGATTTGACTTAACACGGTGAGGCAGTTTGAAGTTTCAAATACGCTGTGTAAAGGAATTAGAAAATGTGGAAACTCCTTGCGTGTATCACGCTGACTGTCTGTACGTTCGCCGTGACTGTCGAACCTCCGTCGAAAACACCTCCAAAACCTTCGGATAAGCCACCTGTTTCGGCGGAGTGCTGTGGACGCATGCGGCATGGAATTGTCGCGATTGGTGGCGAGACCACGGGTACCACAATCACCTTCAATCGGATCGCCTGGGAACTCCAACTGCACGATGATGACGCTCGGAACTTTGCAAAGAAGAACCATGGCGAAGTTATTGTTGTTACGGGCCAACTTCGCAACGTTGCCGGAACTGAGGCAAAGCCACGGTGGATCATCGATGTAGACTCGATGTCAAAAGTGGATCCAAAGAAGCATGATGAAGGAGCAAAACTGACGATGCGAGGAACACTTCGGGCCTCTGGTCGTTCAAAGAACGACGGCAACGAGATGTCGGTTGTTGTCGATGACAAAACCTGGCCGATCGACACTTCTGCAGACGCCCGACTGCACGCCAACGCCATGGCGCTCGTCGGCGAACCGGTCGTCGCAAAGTGTCATGTGGCGCGAGCGGACGAAGAAGATTCCGCATCACCGATCATCATTCGCGTGAATACAGTACAGCACGCGGAGAGTGAGTAAGGTTCACGGAATCCGTGACTAAGCCAATCGTTTTTCTGCAACAGTGCCGTTTGGCGAGGTCTTAACATCATAGCCTCTCTTCTGGATCTCGCCGCGAAGTGCATCCGCCGCTTTGAAGTCTTTGTTCTTGCGAGCATCATCGAGCTGGCGGCACAGTGCGTCGATTGCAACCTGTTCGTCATTGCCGCCACTTGTGGTTCGAGTCGGACCAAGCGGGGCAATGCTAAGAATGTGATTCATCCGGTCGAGCGCGCCGAGAGCCTGGGCTGGATCGGATGGATTTGATGCGGCCCACGGCAGAATCGCTCCCAGCGCGCCGGCAACGTTGAGATCATCCGCCATTGCTTCAGCGAATTCTTTCAGGATCGGATAATCCAAATCAACAACCTCAGTATGCCCATCGCTTGCAGCCAGCATTCGAGCGCGGAAGTCAGTGAGTCGTTTTACGGCACCAGCAGAATCAATCAAGCCCTTCTTTGTGAAGTTCATGTTGGCTCGATAATGTGACTTGATAAGTTCCAGACGCAGCACGGCCGGATGAACCTGAGTTCCCGTCGCTCGGCCGTCAAGGACGTCCCGTACCGTCCAGAAGTTGCCTTTACTCTTGGACATCTTTTCGCCTTCCACCATCAGAAAGCGAGCGTGCATCCAGAAGCGGGCAAACGTGTCTTTCCCAGTCGCACCGCATGTTTGAGCGATCTCACATTCATGATGCGGAAAGATCAGGTCTTCGCCTCCAGTGTGAATATCAATCACGTCGCGGCCCAGACGCTTGCGAGCCATGCACGAACATTCAATGTGCCAGCCCGGATAGCCCATACCCCACGGCGAATCCCATTTCATAATGTGCGAACTGTCTGCTTTCCAAAGCATGAAGTCCGCCGGATGGCGCTTGTTCACCTGGTTCTCGTCGCTGATGCGTCCACCGGCACCTGTCAACAAACGGTCGAGCGTATTACCGCTGAGCTTGCCGTAGTTCGGGAAACTTTCGACGCTATAGTAGACCACACCGTCCGGGCCGACATAGGCATGGCCTTTTGCAATCAACTGGGCAATCATCTCCTGCATGATGTCGATGTTCTGAGTCGCATGCAGAATGTTGTCGTTTTCGAATGACACTTTGACGCCCAGAGTCTGCGCGTCTTCCAGAAATGCGTCCGTGTAGTACTTCGCGATTTGATAGGGATCATCCGGATTGGCAACAGCACCTTCCGCGACCTTGCCGGATTTCTTATCTTCTTTGACTCGACGAGCCGCCGCTTCCATCTTGTCTTCACCTGCACCGTCGGCGTTCGCATCGTCCGTCATGTGACCGACGTCTGTGATGTTCATCACGTGATGGACTTTGTGGCCGAAGAATTCAAGGGTACGGCGAATCACGTCGGCAAACAGAAACGAACGGAAGTTGCCGATGTGAGCGAAGTCATAAACCGTCGGCCCGCAGCTGTACATTCTCACGCAGTCCGATTCAACGGGCTGAAAAGTCTCGGTGGCATTGGTGAGAGTATTATAAAACCTGATATCCATCGTTCCGTCTCAGTGCGAAAAGAGTGCGGTTTGCGGGGCGTACGGCGAAGGGCCGATTCCTCGCGCGAGGATAGTAAAACTGCGGCTCTGAGTGCAGTCCGGATTGGGGACGCGGCGGCGAGATTCTCGCGAACTGTTAGCCGGAGGCGTTTAGAACGCCTAGCAAAACCTTCGAGGCCGCGCAGGTTTTGTTAGGTGCTTACCCGGAATCCTAAGTGTACGGTGTGAGCATCTTTCGGGAAGCGAACAACGTGAGCGGCTTATGTCAACGAGCCGGGAGGCTCCTTTGGGTCAAGGGCTCTCAGCCCTTGTTAGCCGCAGGCTTCAATCGTTCACGATTTGTTGCAAGCTCGCCAACGCCGTATCAACGCGATCAAAAATGTAGCCGGTATGCTCGCTGGAACGCGATTCGGCACGACGATCACGCAGAATTCGAGCCGGAACTCCGACGGCAATGCAGTAGTCCGGCACTGGATGCAGAACAAGCGCCCCGGCTCCGATGATGCAGTGTTTTCCCACATTCGCCGCCACGATACAGCGTTCACCCAGCCATGAATCCTGCCCGATCGTCACCGGTTCGTGTCGCCCAACCTGATCGCGGATCGGAATATTAAGTATTTCTGTTCCATGCTGATGGCAACCGTTCATAATCGAAACATGTGACGCTATCAACACGTCTTTTTCAATCGTCACATCACCAATCGAACAATAGTGCCCGATGTAAACGCCTGATCCAACTGAAACTTCGGCACCGGAAAAGATCGTGCCAAATCCGACATGAGACTCTGCCGAACACTCATTCATCGTGAGGCGAAAGAATGCGTTGCGAAGATGCACACCGGTGAGCCCCGGAATCAAGCTCAACAGTTGCGACCAGCCTGGGAACGCTTTATTGCGTCCTATGACGATTGCCTGCAATCGATAGAGCACAACGGCTGGCAACATTGTCCCGAGACAAACAAACTGCAGACCGCTTTTTGCCAACTTGCGGAAGCCACCTTTTTTTGAAGCAGACATTTCCGCATGAACGGGCGTGTCGGCGTGTTCATAACACGTGAGCGCGTCGGTTTTTGCGTGTCGTGTTTGCCACCAGCTCAAGCCATCTTTGCCAAGCAATAAAACAGCCCAAAGTCCACAACACAGGATCGATGTCAGCAACTGGACGAAAAATCCAACGTGCGGAAACACATAGAAGCGTACGACAAGATAACTTGTGACTAACCCCGCCGCAGCCGTCAGGCTTTGACGCCAAGGATACGCCAGCGGTCGCACCCTGCGACAGATCAGCAGTGTCGTGAACGAATATGCAGCATACGTCGCCACACTGGCCCACGCAGCACCCCATAAACCCATGCGCGGCACAAGCATATAGTTGAATGATAAATTCGCAACAACACCGGCAACACTGCCGGGAACCAGCAAGCCTGTCCGTTTCGCCAGCAGCGCCGGCACTTCAAATTGTATCTGAAGGCCATACACAAACAACGCCAGCAGCACGACTGATATCAGCTCCACGGCAGGCCCGAAGGCATCCGGAGTCAGCAACGGCAGGATCGGATGCACCGTCAGTGCCGCACCCAGTAACAAAATTCCCAGACCGTAAACGAACCATCCGAAGATCTGTTCGAATACTTCATCGCTGTTTTTCTGGCGATTGATGTCATAGATCGCAACCTGCCAAATGGACGAGAACGGCAACAGACACAACGTATTCACTGCAAAGCCGATCTTCTGAGCAAAAGAATACACACCCAGATCACTATCGCTCACCAGATAAACCAGAATATAGCGATTGGATTCGTGCATCAGCATCGCCAGAAAAGCCGTCACCATCAGTGGTGCGCTGAATTGAATGAGTCTGCGGGCCAAAGTCAGACTGAATTGATATGGACCGCGCGTGCGGACGAACAGTCCCAACAACACGATCGTATGAGCCACGGAGGCCAGGAGATTGCCCATCAGCAATCCTTCAATGCCATAATCCAGTCCCACCAGAAACCACACGTTCAGACCAACATTCAAAAGAAGTCGGCACATCGACACAAACACGAACACGCCAGACCATTTCAGAACGCGCAAGTAGCCATCGACAAGCTGTCCGACAAGTTGCACCAGAATCGTTGCAATCACAAGTGTATACAGCCACTCGCCGTTGGAGGCTCCATGAGGCAAAGTTAGGTGAACCAGCACCTCTCGCCCCAGCCACATCGGTGTCAGGACGACGATGGATGCGAAAGCGACCCATGTCAAACCGGTCCACCATGTGCGGTCGTGATCTTCTTCGGACGGACATTCAAAGTGAAATCGCGTCACTGCGGTCACGAGGCCGCCGCCAATCATCAGCGACAGAATGGCTGCTGTCGTGTCCAGAATCGCAACAACGCCGTAGTCAGCCGGGGATAGACAATTGGTATACAACGGCAGCAACAGAACTGACGCAAATCGAGTCAGAATCTGACCGATCGCGTAGATTGAAGAATGCTTCAGTAGATCTTTGAGCGGTTTCATTATTGAAATTCAAGGCCGCGAAGTTGCGTTGGTGCGACTTTTTCTAACAGATTTTTCACTGACAATTCGGACCTGATGGTCCTTCTAGTTACGGTCGAATCCTAGGTCACTGCGCCCAGTCATGATTCCCTGTTGCCTGCAAGCACCGTGAATCGTTTCCACATCACTGTTCGACTTTGTCGATTATGGCGACTATGAGGAGTCCGCTATTTTGCGGCAGTATCTGAACAACCTTCGTGTTCTGTGGGTATTCGCTCAGAGTAACCTCGGCACCCCTTCAGGTTTTTCACACCACCTTCAACATTTCAAGAATGCATTCGCCTTCCTCCGCCGAATCTCGCTTGCGATGCCAACGAGGAGCAGTCAAAATGGCCGCGAGCTGATTGAACTTTCAGATCCGCGAGATTCCAATGCTATCAAACAATTGATGAAGCCATTAAACAATCTTTCGTAGTCCGAAGATCACAGTCCACGAAGTTAACGCACTACATCCCTCGCGAAACAGGTTTCGCATCGCGAACACTCCGTGAAAGTTAAAATGTTCGTTCATCAGCACGCTCTGCGACATTTGCTGCGGCCCGAACATTACTGTTCGGATTCGCATTATCAGCTGGAAATGGAAAAGCTCTTTCTGCCCGCGTGGCAGTTCGCCGCTGCGAAATCGGAATTGTCGAACGATGGAGACTTTATCACGCTCGAATTGTTTGGCCGTCCGCTATTGCTTAGAAATTCCGGTGGTCAGTTTCTGGCCTATGAAAACATCTGCTCGCACCGACACTGTTTGCTGACAGATGACAGTTGCGGAAATCAGCCGAAACTCCGATGCCAGTATCATGGCTGGGAGTTCGATGACGCAGGACGTACGGCAAAAATCCCCGAAGCCAAGTGTTTCCGTCCGTGGGATCGGGACAATTCGCGGCTGAATATGTTTCGCGTTGAAAGCTGTGGCGATCTGCTTTTTGTCTCATTCAACCCTGACGTGCCTTCGCTGCGAGATTGGTTGAGTCCCTTCTATGAAGAGACTGAGCGTGCTTTTTCCTCGCCGATGTGGAAGATGACGGGAATCTGGGAATACGACTGCAACTGCAACTGGAAAGTTCCCATTGAGAACACGCTGGAGTCTTATCACGTTACGGCGCTCCATCCAAAATTCTTTGGACACGTGCTGCCGTCGGAAGATAGCATGCAGCATCTGCTTGAAGATCGTTATACCGGGTTGACATTCACGGCCGTATCTACGATGGAGATGCATCAGGCTCGGCTGAATCGCTGGCTCGGCGGTGAACCGACCTATCAATATCTGCACCGCCACATTCATCCGAACACCGTCTTAGTTTCCACAGACACGATCAACTATGCATTGATGTATGTGCCAACGTCACCAACCACCGTGCGAATTCGCATGAGATTCTTCGCCATCCGTGGAACTCGACCAGGACCGATCGCGAGCCTGGTTTCATGGCTGGCGTGGCGTTTCGCAAAGTCAAAGACACTGCTGGTTCACAACGAAGATCGCGGCGTTTATGCATCACAGCAAAAGGGACTGCAGAGTAGTCGGCACCCGGGCGTGATTGGATCTCGGGAAGAGCGTATCTATTTCTTTCAGAAGTACATTCTGGAATCACTGGGTCTTCCGCTTCCGATCGATCCTGCCAGGGGCGATGTCAACGCAGCTGATGTTGGAGCCAATTCGGACACTCCGGCGGCGAAAGCATCGCGATGAAGTGGTCTCGGGAAATGGTGAGATATCTGCTCATTGGTCAGGCAGTTGTGCCTTTCTTCATCAACATTGCCGTGAATGTGGTGATTGGAACGTTGACATTCGGAGGGCAGGATTCCGTTGAGACATGGACGTGGAACAAAGGTGCTGCGGCAGATTCCATTGGAACCTGTTTCTTCCTGCCATTCATCACATGCCTGATCGCAACACCAATTGTCCGATCACAATCTAAGAACGGAACCGCTCCTCGAATTTTGGTTTCGGACGTTCCGCGCTGGACGAGGCTGATGGCCGGACCTCTGCTAGTTCGAGCCATGAAATTTGGCGTCCTGGGAATGTTACTGCTCGCCGCGCCAGTGTTCGCTGCATATTTAGTACTTGCTCCGGACTCGATGGAGACCATTCGCTTCATCGGCATCAAGTCAATCTCTGCCGGCCTGTTTGGAATTCTCGCAACGCCACCAATTGCGTTCGTTGCGCTCTGCGATAGACCCTTGACTTCCTGAAGTAGTTCGCTACGGTTCACCCACGCGCTTCACTTTTGGGGCGATGAGTAAACTCCTTTGCCGCTTCATTTTAGAACGACAGCCTATGTCATCGGACAATCCGTTTGCCGCTCCATCAATGGAATATGACCTGACTCGAGACAACGTCAGCGGTCGATCGTATGGCGGGATTGGGCGCCTGCGGTACTTCGGCTACAGTTTTGGCATCGGCATTGTGAACAACATTTTGCAGGCAATAGCTGATGCAGCTGATGCACCGATAGTGATTGTGATTCTCGCTGTCTTGGGACTGGTGGCATCCATCGTTTTGATTGTTCAGCGTTTGAAAAACATGGGATACAGCGGTTGGTGGGCCATTGGAATTATCGTGCCAATACTGAACATTCTAGTCGGTCTGCGATGCCTCGCAGCACCAGAAGGCTACGCCGACCACAAGACCCTCGACACGCCAGGAAAGGTAATCATAGGAGTGATTCTCGGCTTGTTCGCCTTGGTTATTCTGATCGTCGTCATCGCTGCCGTTGCCGGAGGTCGTTAATAAGCGACACAGCTGTGGTATCCCGAAGACTGATGAGCTGCGGTTCGTTCTGCTGCGTTGGTTTTCTGTCCCCAGAGCGGTTGCGCCCTGAGAGTCTCCGCGGGGTCAGCCGCTCTTGATTTAAGATAACGATGGAAAGTACATCCACGACCGTTCTGCATACGTAGCGAGAGCGTTCGTCGTCGAAATCCTTCAAACCCAAAGTCATAGAGCGGCGAGAATTGCGTGTTCCTGCACAGCAGGAAGACTTAAATCCCGGCAAACGCCTGAATCGCCTGACAGAACTGCAAACAGGCTCGACGAGCAATCTATACTTCTGAAGGCTTCCTGCTTTGGACAGAATGTTCAGAACTGCCGCGCCGAAAGGCCAAGAGGATGCTGAAATGTACGGGCCGCCAGAAAGTGTCGCGGCACACACATCTTTGATCTCACAGTGAAATGATCGTCTTGCTTCGCGTTGTCGTAATCCTGCTTGCTTTGTTTCTAACGCGACCGCGTTGCGGGTGGGCTCAGCATGCACCGGAATGGCTGAATCCAAATGCCGATGATCGGTCGCAGGATCGCACCATCATCGACCCCACTAACCCAGACCCACAACTGAATCCAGACGTGGATGGCAACGAACTCGAACAACTCTTCGAAGAAACGACTGAGTCACCAATCCGCCGGTTCAAGAAACAGGCAATTCAAAAAATCGCAGTTTCCGGCGGCTGGCTGGTCGCCACCAATAGCAACGATCTTAGCAGCAGTCATCTTGAAGCATCGATTGGTATTGGTATTCCACTCGGCC